>NZ_JAQMYQ010000010.1:0-137150 GCF_028369275.1 Mitsuaria sp. RG | reverse complement strand
CCCCCCCCCCCCCCCCCCCCCCCCCCCCCCCCCCCCCCCCCCCCCCCCCCCCCCCCCCCGCTGCCCCAGTCAAATCAAAGAATTGTGTTTTGTTCCGTGAGAGCGGCCTTGCGCACCCTTTATGAGATTTATTCGTCTCATATGATACAATTGTGGATATTTCGTCGCCGAACCCCGACTCGAGGTCCCACATGCGTAGAACCCTCCAGGAAGAGCGCCTGCTCAAGGCCCTGGCCCAGGCCATTGTCGTCCACCCCCGCGCCACCCTCAAGGAGCTGGCGGAAACCGCCGGGGTCAGCAAGGCCACCCTGCACCGCTTCTGCGGCACCCGCGACAACCTGGTGAAACTGCTCGAGGATCATGGCGAGCAGGTGCTCAACCAGGTCATTCTTGAAGCCGACCTCGAGCGCGTCGAACCGCTGGCCGGCATCCGACACCTGATCGCCGAACACCTCAAGCATCGCGAACTGCTGATGTTCCTGATGTTCCAGTACCGCCCCGATACCTTGCTCAACGACGCCGAGGACCTGCGCTGGCAGGTCTATATCCAGGCCATGGATGCGTTCTTCCTGCGTGCCCAGCAGTTGGGCGTGCTACGCATCGACATCAGCGCGGCAGTGTTCACCGAGATATTCATGACCATGATCTACGGCATGGTCGATGCCGAGCACCGCGGTCGCGCCGCCAGCGCCAACACTGCGCAGACGGTCGAGCAATTGTTCCTCAACGGTGCCCGGCCACAGGGCTGACGACTATCGATCGGTGCCGCCAGCCAGCTCCTCGATGCTGATCTCGCGCATCCTGAACTTCTGCACCTTGCCGGTCACCGTCATCGGGAATGCGTCGACGAAGCGGAAATGACGCGGCACCTTGAAATGCGCGATGCGCGCCCGCGCCCATTCGCGCAGCTCGTCCGCGCCCAACACCTGCCCCGGATGCAGGCGGACCCAGGCGACGATCTCCTCGCCATAGCGACTGCAGGGGATGCCGATCACCTGCACATCGGCCACCGCCGGGTGGGTGAAGAAGAACTCCTCCAGCTCCCGCGGGTAGATGTTCTCGCCGCCGCGGATGATCATGTCCTTGCTGCGGCCGACGATGCGCACATAGCCTTCGTCGTCCATCACCGCCAGGTCGCCGGTGTGCATCCAGCCATCGGCATCGACGCTCTCGGCGGTGGCCTTGGGGTTGTTCCAGTAGCCGAGCATCACGCTGTAGCCACGGGTGCACAGCTCGCCGATCTCGCCGCGTGCCAGGGTGCAGCCTGCGCTGTCGATCACCTTGCTCTCCAGCCACGGCTGGGTACGACCGACGCTGGTCACCCGGCGCTCCAGGTCGTCGGCGGCGCCGGTCTGCAACGACACCGGGCTGGTCTCGGTCATGCCGTAGGCGATCTGCACCTCGCTCATGTGCATCTCGTCGATCACCCGGCGCATCACCTCGATCGGGCAAGTGGCGCCGGCCATGATGCCGGTGCGCAGGCTGCCCAGGTCGAACTCGTGGCGGCGCGGGTGGTCGAGCTCGGCGATGAACATGGTCGGCACGCCGTACAGCGCGGTGGCGCGCTCCTCGGCCACGGCCTGCAGGGTCAGCAGTGGATCGAAGGCATCGTTGGGGTAGATCAGGGTGCTGCCGTGGGTCATGCAGCCGAGGTTGGCCATGACCATGCCGAAGCAGTGGTACAGCGGCACCGGCACCACCAGCCGGTCGTGCTCGGTCAGCCCGAGGCTTTCACCGACCATGTAGCCGTTGTTGAGGATGTTGTGGTGGCTGAGGGTCGCGCCCTTGGGGAAACCGGTGGTGCCGGAGGTGTACTGGATATTGATCGGCTCGTGCCGGTGCAGGCTGGCCTGGCGTGCGGTCAGTTGCCCGGCGTCGGTTTCGCCGGCGCGGGCCTGCAACGCCGGCCAGGCCAGGAAGCCGCTGGGTGGCGTATCGGCCAGGCTGACGACCCCGCGCAGTTCGGGCAGCCGGGTGCTTTGCAGCTCGCCCGGTCGGCAGGCACCGAGCTCGGGCACCAGGTCCAGCAGCATGGCGTGGTAATCGGAGGTCTTGAAGGCGTCGGCGCAGATCACCCATTGGCAGGCTGACTGGCCCAGGGCGTACTCCAGCTCGCTGGTGCGGTAGGCCGGGTTGATGTTGACCAGGATCGCGCCGATCTTGGCGCTGGCGAACTGGGTGATGCACCACTCGGCACAGTTGGGTGCCCAGATGCCCAGGCGATCACCGGCCTGCAGGCCCAGGGCCATCAGGGCGCGGGCGTGCTGGTCGACAGCGTCTGCCAGTTGCCGCCAGGTGTAGCGCAGGTGCTGATGGCGGACCACCAGGGCTTCGCGGTCGGGGAAGCGGGCGACGGTGGCGTCGAAAGCGTCGCCGATGCAGTGGGTGAGCAAGGGAGTGGCTTTTGAGCCTTGGGTATGGCTGGGCTGGGGCATAGGGGCTCTCTTGTTGTGCTATCCCTGTAGGAGCGGCCTTGTGCCGCGAAAGGGCTGCAAAGCAGCCCCAATCTCGCTGTGACGCTGAAATCGCCGGGGGCGCTTTGCGCCCCTTTCGCGGCACAAGGCCGCTCCTACAAGGGGGATGTGTATTTCCCGGTCCCTTAGCGGACGAACACCTGCGGCGTGGTGGTCGACATGTCGCCACCGGGCAGCTTGATGTTCTTCACCTTCTCCAGCGTATTGGGGTCGAACACCGCCAGGTCGTTGAAGGTGCCGCCCAGATAGAGCTTGTCGCCGGCCTTGTCGAAGGTCACGCAGTAGTAGGTATGGTCGAGGTTGGCGGCCTTGACCAGTTTCTTCTGCTGGATGTCGTAGCGGGCCAGGCGGTTGAGCACGCCGTACATCTGGTTCGGATCCTTGGGCGAGCGCAGGCCGGTGAAGTACAGCTCGGTCAGTTCGGCGAACTCCTGGGTGTGGGCCTTGCCGGTCTTCAGGTCGATGCTCAGGTAGCCGTACAGCGGCTCGGCGGTGGCCGGGTCCTGCTTGGCATCCTTGAACTTCGCAATGGTGTAGAGCATCGAGAACTCATGCAACGAACTCTGGTGCGGCCAGAAGTACAGCACGTCGGGGGCGCTGTAGCCTGGGCGGTTCCAGCTGCGCAGTGGCAGCGCGATGCTGTACTGGCCGGTCTTGACGTCGAGCTTGTAGATGTCCGGCCCGGCCACGTACAGGCTGCCGTCGTCGGCGGCGCGCATCAGGTAGACCTGGCGCGGCATCGGGAAGCTGCGCACGGGCTTGGCGTCCAGGCCATCACTGGTGCGGAACACCTCCAGGCGCGGCGGCTTGACCACGTAGTGGTCGTTCAGGCGCTGGCTCGGGTTGACCGTGGCGTAGACCTCCTTGCCGTCGGGGCTGATGGCGAAGGAGTACATGGCCTTGCCGACCTCGCCCGGCACGCTGGAGAGGTTGGCGTGGAAAGTGGTCTTGCAGCTGTCCAGGTCGATGCCGTAGATATCGGCGAAATGGTTGTTCAGCACGTAGGCGGTGCGGTTGTCCGGCGCCATCATCGCCGTGCCGGGGCCGAACGAATCGGGCATGCGGCAGGTCTTGTACAGGGTGTCGCTGGCCACCTCGACCACATGCAGGTTGTTCGGGTAGTTGGTGGCGATCAGGTATTCATGGCCGGCCTTCAAGGCCGGGCCTGCATCATCTGCCTGGGCCGCCCAGGCGCAGGCCGTGGCGGCAATGGTGAGCGCGAGCTGCGCGCAGAATCCAGCTTTCATGCGGTTTCCCCTTGTCGTTCTATTTGTCTTTCGGGAATACGGTGCCGAGGTTGCGCCAGTCTTCGGCGGAGTTGGTCGCCTGGGCGTTCCAGTCCTGGTAGGTGCTCATCATGTCCGGCACCTGGGCCGGCCACCAGCAAGGGTCGGAGCAGCCGTAGAGGTCGGCCTCCATCGGCTGGCACAGCGAGCTGACGCCGCCGAAGGCGTCCACTTCCCAGCCCGGGTCGGTGGTGGCGGTGCAGCCGGCCACGGCGCTCATGGCGAGCACTTCGTCGACGCGGTCTTCGGCGGCGGCCTGTTCGAGGATGCGCGCCTTGTTGTTCAGCGGTTTGAGGTGCTTCATGTCAATGCGCCTTCCTGGGAGTGATGTAGCGATCGATGAAGGCCGGGTTGGCGGCCATGATGCGGCTGTAGACCTCGATACCGAAGTCGACCCAGTCGCGCATCAGCTCGCAGTAGTGGTAGGTCGGGTGCTGCGGATCGCCATAGCGGGCGTAGCTCTCGTGGTAGCAACCACCGGAGCACAGGTTGCGGATGCGGCAGCTGTCGCAGCCGGTGCCGCTGCGGTCCAGGCGCTGCGAGAGAAAATCATTGAGCTGCGCCTGTTTCACGCCCTGGTGCACGTTGCCGAAGGTCGGCAGGCTGGAGCCGGTAAAACGGTGGCACAGGTTCAGCTCGCCCTCGTGATCGACCGCCAGCATCTTCAGCCCGGCGCCGCACGGTAGGGCCTTCTTGTGGCCCTCGTGGATATCGGTGATCAGCTGGTGCAGGTTGGAGAAACCGATGTTGCGATGCTCCAGCGCCGCCTCCAGGTAACGCCGGCCCAGGGCCTTCATGTTGGCGAACACCTGCACCAGCTCGTCGCCGGTGAGGTTGTAGTCGGCCATGTCGCCGGAGGTCACCGGGGCGAAACCGACCTCGGCGAAACCCAGTTCGTTGAACAGGTGGTTCCAGATGGTCTCGATATCGGTGATGCCACGGGTCAGGGTGACCCGCGCGCCCACCGGCCGGCTGCGGTAGCGCGACAGCAGCATGTCGGCCTTGCGCCGCACCACGTCGTAGGTGCCCTGCCCGCCCACGGTGATGCGGTTGCGGTCGTGCACGGTCTTGGGCCCGTCGATGCTGACCGACAAACCGAAACGGTGAGCGTCGAGCCAGTCGACGACTTCCTCGGTCAGCAAGGTGGCGTTGGTGGTCATGATGAACTCGACCTGCTTGCCCACCTCGGCGAAGCGCCGCTCGCAGTAAGCCACCATGTGCTCGATCAGCGCCCGGTTGGACAGCGGCTCGCCACCGAAGAACACCACGCTGTAGCGCTGCTCGTCGGGCGACTCCTTGAGCAGCATCTCCACCGAGGCCTCGGCGGTGGCCGTGTTCATCTTGCGCCCGGCCGAAGGCTTGTCGAGGTCTTCCTTGTAGCAGTAGGTGCAGCTCAGGTTGCAGCCGGTGTTGACGTTGAGCACCACGGTGTTCAGCGCCGTGCGCTCGACCTGTTTCAGGGCAATCTCCGGCGTCAGCGGCGAGCCGTCGCTGACCACTTCCAGGGCGATCAGCTCGCGCAGGGTTTCCTCGATGTCCTGTCCGGAAAACTGCTGGCCGAGGCGTTGCATCAGCTCCTCGGCGGAGCAGCCCTGGCGGCGCAGGGCGTCGATGATGCCGCCGGTCACCGCGTCGGCGGCGAACAGCGAACTGCTGGGGATATGGAACAGCATGCGGTCGGCATCCACCTGCACTTCGTGCAGGTTGCGTTCGACCAGGTTCAGTAGTGCGCCCATGGCGACCTCCCGGGATTCGATGCGTCAGTTGATGCCTATGGCAGTGGCGGATTGTTCCAGCGTTGCACGGTGACGATCATGTGCCCCTCGCCCTGCTGGCCACCGTCGGCGAGGGTGGCGATCACCTTCAGGTTGCCGGCGTTGTTGGTCATCATCTTGCGCGCCGGGTTGGGCCCTGCCCCGCCCGGCACGAACACGCCGTCGGCCTGCATCTGCCCGGCGAACTTGACGTCTTCGTCCTCGACCGCCCGTTCGTTGAACGGTTCGACTTTCCAGGTGGCCGGCAGATAGCCGATGCGCAGCGGCTGGCCGCTGGCGTCCTTGCCCCAGGCCTCGGCCTCGAAGCGGCCCTGGACCTTGGGCACCGAGGCGCCGTTCTCGCCGATGCGGGCAATGGAGAATGCCGGCACCACCTTGACCTCCTCGACCTTGTCGTACACCGCCAGTTGCACGCCCTTGAGCGCGCCCACCGCGACCTCGCGCTGGCCAGCGGCGGCGTCCCTGGCGGCACGTGCCTTGACCCGGATCAGCGTCGGCGTCGACTCAAGCACCTCGGTCACCTCGACGCCCGCGCCCAGGTCGGGCTTGCCGGACAGGTCGCTGCCCACCAGGTTGATCTCGCTGTCGCCGCCGGCCTTGATGAACGCCGGCTGCACCGCCAGCAGTCGGCCCTGGCCGGCCTTGGCGGCGCTGAAGTCCAGGCCGCGCTCGTCATGCTCGGCCTCGAACATGCGGCCCTTCATCTGGCCGTCGATGGCGGCGAACACCTGGCGCAGGTTGGCTTCGCCGACCTTGACGTTGCCACGCCACTCATAGCCGTTGTAGAGGATCGCCGAGCCGCTGCCGTTGAACGGCGTGCCATCGGCATAGGCGCCCTTGAGTTCGACCTTGAAGGTGTCGCCCTGCTCGGCGCTGACCGTCATCACCCCGCGCACGTCGCCCTTGGCCAGCATGTGGCCGCTGAACGCCCATTGCCCGGCCAGGACCTTGGACTCGGGCCGCGCCTTGAGCCACTCGGCCCAGGCCGGATTGTCGAGGGGGAAGCGCTTGGCCAGGTCCGGCACCATCTGCTTGAGGGCGATGTCCAGCCAGTCGCGGTCGCGGGCCTGGGCCTGGTACTCGAGGGACGGCCACTGGCCGAGGTGGAAGTTGACCAGGTGTTCCCATTCCTTGGCCGGACGCCGCTGCAGGGCGACCCGGGCGCCGGAGTGGCAGCGGCCGCACATCTGGCTGAGCTGATCGTCGAAGTGCTCGACGGTGTTCAGCCGCCGCTCCATGGCGTAGCGCACGCCCTCGGTCTCGCTGGGCGCCAGGCCCTGCTTGTCGGCCAGGTACTTGACCAGGGTGCGGCGATCGTTGTCGCTGATCGAAAGGCCATGCATCACCTGCATGCGGGCGATGCTCATCAGCCAGCCTTCCGGGGTCTTGCGCTGGTGGCTGATGCGGCTGTAGCTGTCGTTGCCTTCGGGGATATGGCAACCCATGCACTTGTTCTGCAACAGGCTCGGGCCCTGCTCGGCCGCCATGGCCTGGGCGGCCAGCAGTGCGGTGGCGACCAGCGCCAGTGTGCCCGCCTGCCGCCGGAGTCGAGTCGTCTTCAAGGTCAGACCTCCACGGTGTTGTTCTTATCGTTATTCGCACGCTTGGGTACAGCGGTGTGCATGTGACAGTTGCGATACAGGAAGTGTGCCAGTTGCGGCAAAAATGTTTTGGATCAGTGAGTTACCTTGGTTTTGCGGGTAGGGGCCAGCGTTTGGGATTGTAGGTGAACGTCCCATTTCGCGACTGGGTGTTTCACCTTGAGACAGTTGCCGGGGCTGCTTCGCAGCCCTTTCGCGGCACAAGGCCGCTCCTACACAGGAGACCGCGATCCCCTGTAGGAGCGGCCTTGTGCCGCGAAAGGGCCGCACAGCGGCCCCAGCACCCGTGAATGTGTGTCACACGACGTCTCACCCGATCTCAATATGCAACAGATCAACCCTGATTCTATTCACTCCCAATCCGGCAAAAGCCACCACTAGCTGGGCCTACCCGCCATCCGAGTCCTTTGGCACGCCCATTGCCCCAGCCCTGGTCACAACCATGACAAGAGGCACCGCCCCCATGCATTCCGAACTGCCGATCCTCCCCGCCACACGCGACTTCCTCGCACGCAAGCTCAGGATGCGCATCGGCGCCGACTGGCAGGACGCCGCCAGCGGCCGCACCATGACCTTGCGCAACCCGGCCACCGGCGAGGTCCTCGGCGAGGTGCCCGCGGCCGAGGCCCAGGACGTGGACCGCGCCGTGCAGGCCGCGCGCCAGGCCTTCGACAACTCGGCCTGGAGCCGCACACGCCCGCGTGAACGGCAGAACCTGCTGTGGCGCCTGGCCGACCTGATGCAGCGCGATGCCCGGGAGCTGGCCGAGCTGGAATGCCTGAACAACGGCAAGAGCGCCGCCGTGGCCCAGGTGATGGACGTGCAACTGGCCATCGATTTTTTGCGCTACATGGCCGGTTGGGCCACCAAGCTCGAAGGCAGCACGGTCGAGCCCTCGCTGCCGCTGATGCCCGACGATGAGTTCCACGGCTTCATCCGCCGCGAAGCGGTCGGCGTGGTCGGTGCCATCGTCGCCTGGAACTTCCCGCTGCTGCTGGCCTGCTGGAAGCTCGGTCCGGCCCTGGCCACCGGCTGCACCGTGGTCCTCAAGCCTGCCGACGAAACCCCGCTGACCGCGCTGAAGCTCGCCGAACTGGTGAGCGAGGCCGGCTACCCGGATGGCGTGTTCAATGTGATCACCGGCACCGGGCTGAACGCCGGCGCCGCCCTGAGCCGCCACCCGGGCGTGGACAAGCTGACCTTCACCGGCTCCACCGAGGTCGGCAAGCTGATCGGCAAGGCCGCCATGGACAACATGACCCGCGTCACCCTGGAGCTGGGCGGCAAGTCGCCGACCATCGTCCTGCCCGACGCCAACCTGCAGGAAGCCGCCGCCGGCGCCGCCACCGCGATCTTCTTCAACCAGGGCCAGGTGTGCTGCGCCGGTTCCCGGCTGTACGTGCACCGCAAGCACTTCGACAACGTGGTGGCCGATATCGCCGGCATCGCCAACGCCATGAAGCTGGGCAACGGCCTGGACCCGACCGTGCAGATGGGGCCGCTGATCTCGGCCAAGCAGCAGGACCGGGTCACCGGCTACATCGACCTGGGCCGCGAGCTGGGCGCGACCATCGCCTGCGGCGGCGAAGGCTTCGGCCCGGGCTACTTCGTCAAGCCGACGGTGATCGTCGATGTCGACCAGCGCCACCGCCTGGTGCAGGAGGAGATCTTCGGCCCGGTGCTGGTGGCTATGCCGTTCGACGACCTCGACGAGGTGGTGCGCATGGCCAACGACAACCCCTACGGGCTGGGCGCGAGCATCTGGTCCAACGACCTCGCCGCAGTGCACCGGATGATCCCGCGGATCAAGTCCGGGTCGGTGTGGGTGAACTGCCACAGCGCACTGGACCCGGCGCTGCCGTTTGGCGGCTACAAGCTCTCCGGCGTCGGCCGCGAGATGGGCGCGGCGGCGATCGAGCACTACACCGAGCTGAAGTCGGTTTTGATCAGGCTCTGAGTCTTCCTGCACTGGCCTCTTCGCGGGTAAACCCGCTCCCACAGGATTCGCTCGATCCCTGTGGGAGCGGGTTTACCCGAGAAGAGGCCGGAACAGCCCCTACAGAACACACAATAAAAACATGGAGCACACCATGACGCACAAGCTCGCCTGCACATTGGCCCTGCTGCTGGCCTCTCCCCTGACCCAGGCTCATGAACTCTACAACAACGCCGGCACCACCCTGGACGCCAACCTCGAAGCCCTGTTCGGCGTCTTCCACAGCGACGAAAGCTTCGACCAGTTCGGCAACCGCCAGCCCGGCAGCAGCAATTGGCGCGAGGGCTACGTCAAGTACGGCCTGAGCGCCAGCCAGGCCCTGGCCGACAGCGGCACGCTGTACGGTGCCTTCAGCCTGCTCAGCTCGGCCACCTGGGGCGATGGCGACGCCGCCGGCTTCACCCTCGGTGACGAACGTCGCACCGGCATCGAGGACGCCTACCTGGGCTGGCGCTCGGGCAACCTGTTCCCGGCCCTCGGTGAGGATGGCATCGATGTCTCTGGGGGCCGTCAGGTCATCACCCTCGGCGACGGCTTCCTGATCCAGGGCGACCCGGTCAATGCCGGCAATGTCGACCTGGGCGCCGATTTCGACCGCGGCGGCGCCTACTACCTGGCGGCGCGCAAGGCCTTCGACCGCACCGCCGTGTTGCGCCTGGGCGGCAAGCAAGGCTGGCGTGGCGACCTGATGTGGCTCAAATCAGACAACCCGTTCCAGGCCGACACCGCCATGGCGGTGGCCAACCTCGAACATGTCAGCGATGCGGGCACCGTGGGCCTGAGCTGGATCCACGGTCTGGATGTCGACCGCCGCTACGCCGAGATCCTCGGCCTGGAACACCGCGACGGCATGGACACGGTGAGCCTGCGCGGGCGTGGCAACCTGGGGGTGAAAGACCTCGAGCTGGCCGCCGAATACGTCACCCAGGACCGCACCGGCGGACGCGAAAACGCCTGGTACCTGGAGGGCAACTGGACGTTCTCCGAGCTGCCCTGGGAGCCCACCGCCACCTACCGCTACAGCCGCTTCTCCGAGCATTTCGACCCGCTGTTCTATGGCCTGAGCCGTGGCTACGGCACCTGGTTCCAGGGCGAGGTGGCGGCCAACTACGCCGGGCCCTTCAACAGCAACACCCAGGTGCACCATGTGGCACTCAAGGCCACGCCGCGGGAGGGCCTGACCGTGGGGGCGCTGTACTTTGACTTCGACACGCTCGAGACCGACCAGGGCAACCTGGGTGGGCGCGAGGTGGACCTGTATGTGGAATGGATGGTCAACGAGCACTGGCTGATCAGCCCGCTGGTGGGGATCTATACCCCACAGCGCAGTGCGCAGGATGGCGGCGTGCAGTTGGGTGGCCGGGATAGGGGGACCTATCTGCAGCTGGTGGTCGGGACCTTCTTCTGATTCCAGATTATGGGGCCGCTGCGCGGCCCTTTTCGCGGCACAAGGCCGCTCCTACACAGGAGACCGCGATCCTCTGTAGGAGCGGCCTTGTGCCGCGAAAGGGCTGCGCAGCAGCCCCACAGTCTCAAGGACACCCCTGCTCCAACAACCACCGCCGCACCATCATCTGCTGCTGTGCAGGCCGATCACGCAACAACGCCTGCAGCGACAGCCCCGCCTGCACCCCACGGACCACGGGCGCCAACTCAACCCCTTGCAAGTGCCACACCCCCAACGGCTGGTCTGCCGTCACCACCACCTCGGCCTCCTCCACGAAGCCATTACGCAACACCGGCCGACGCTCCACCGTCACAACGCTCCAGGCGGCCTGGGCATGGATCGGCTGCGTATCCGGCCATTCGCGGCGCGCAGCCCAGAACGCGGCCGTCGCCCGCGACTGCTCCTGATCGTAGAAATCCCGGCCAATACGGGCAAAGCGCAGGAACAGCTGCTCAATCCGTTCCTGGTGAAAGCGCAGCGCCTGGGCCGCGTGCTCAGGCCGCTGCAACAAGGTGTTGATCACCACCGGCGCCTGCAAGGCCGATGACAACGACTGGAAGATCCCGTTACCCGACAGCGGGTCTACCGCCATCGCCGCATCCCCCACCCGCAGCCAATCATCGCCTGCGCAGGCGCCGGCCAGGATCGCGGTGCTGCTACGGGCATGCACCTGCGCAGGGGCGAAGGCCTGCTCGCCGAACAGTTGCTCCACCAGCGCCGAACCACGCCGACGCTCGGCACAGTATTCGGGCAAGGCCGCCTTGCCCGGCAGCTGTGCCGCCGTCGCATCCAGCGTCACCTGCCAGTAGCAGCGGCCATCGGCCAGTCGCGCCATCCAGGCCCAGCCGTCGTCCAGGCTCTCCACCGCCGAGGCCGGCGTGCCGGGCGCTGCCTGCCAGAGGTTGAGCAGGCTGACGGTCTCCGGTCCGCGCAGGCGACCTTCGCTCAACGGCGCCTGGCGACCACGGGCCTCGACCAGGAAGTTACCGTGCAAGGTGCGACCGTCGTCCAGGTGTAACCGGTACCCCTGCCCCCGCGCCACCTCGCGCACACGCCCTTCGACCAGCTCGACACCGGCGCGGCGCAGGTCGTCGCGCAGGGCCTGGTCGAAACGCTGGCGATCGAGCAGGCATTCCTGGTTCGGTTGCAGCCGCTCGCCGTTCCAGTGCACCTGACGCGCGGCCGGCGTGGTGGCCTCGGCCAGGGCGGCGCCCAGGCCGGCATGACGCAGGCCCTCCAGCACCCGCTGCGACACGCCTTCCACCGCGGCGAAGCGGCGCCAGTCGGACACCACCGTGACGGCATAGCCCATCCGCCGCAGCCCCAGCGCCGTGGCTGCGCCGGCAGGTCCGGCACCGAGTATCAGGATGCTCGATTCAGACATTGATCAGCCCCTTGCGCTCAGGGCCGGCAAACGCCGCGTGGGTTTTCAGCCACCGCAACAGCGCCTCCCGGGTCATGCCGGGCTCCTCGCGCAGCAGGGCCGCCACCCGGCCGCTGAATGCGGCGCAGGCCAGGCTGGCGCCTGCCCCGCCATCGCTGCCGACCGCCGCGCCGAAATCGGCCTGGGCCGTGTCCAGCCACGACCACTGCCCGGCAGCGCAGCGGGCATCGCCGGTCACGCGGATGACCCCGGGGTAGCTGGCCGGGTACACCGGCTCGCCCCGCGCCGGGCTGGAGGCGCACAGCAGCACCCCGGCGGCCACGGCCTCGGCGCAGGCCTGGCGCAACACCGGGCGGTCCTGGCGCAGGCCCAGGCTCAGGTTGACCACGCTCGCGCCGGCTTCCACCAGCCACAACAGACCAGCCGCCACCTGCAAGGCACTGGTGCTGCCCTGCCCGGCGAACACCTGGGCCAGCAGCACGGGCTGGGCGCCGGACTCGGCGCGCAGCCGCGCCAGCACGGCGCTGCCATGGCCCAGGGCGTCCGGCAGCGGGTCACCCTCGCGCAACATGCCCTCTTCGAGCCAGAAGCGACGCGCATCCAGCAGGCCGGCCGCCTGCTCCGGCGAGCAGCCGCTGTCGATCACGCCGATGCACGGTTCAGCGGCCATGGTCGGCGGGCTCCTTGCTGCGCAACTGTCCGTCCAGCAGTTCTAGGTGCAGGTCGGCATCGGCGAGGGTCGAGGCGCGGTGGCTGATGAGAATCCGCGTGCGCCCGGCGAACAGCTGGTCAATGGCGGCGATCACCTCGCGCTCGGTGGCTTCATCCACCGCCGAGGTGGCTTCGTCCAGCACCAGGATCGCCGGTTGCTGCAGCAGCGCCCGGGCGATGGCGATGCGTTGCTTCTGCCCACCGGACAGCTGCTGGCCACGCTCGCCCAGCAAGCCGTCGAGCCCCAGCGGCAGGCTCTGCACCAGGCTCTCCAGACGGGTCAGGCGCACCACCCGCTCGAGGTCGTCACGGCTGGCCTGGGGCGTGCTGTAGGCCAGGTTCTGCGCCAGGGTGCCGCGAAACAGCACGATGTCCTGGCTGACCACGGCGATGCGTCGCCGCAGGGCCTGCAGGTCGAGCTCGCGCAGGTCGACGCCATCGAGCAGGATGCGCCCGCCATCGGGGTCGTAGAAGCGTTGCAGCAGGTCGATCAGCGTCGACTTGCCGACGCCGGAGGCGCCACTGATGGCAACCTTGGCCCCGGCCGGCAGACTGGCATCGACCTTGTCCAGCACCTTGCCCTGGCGCCCGTCGTGGGCGAAGCACACCGCGTCCAGGCGCAGCTCGCCGGGCCCCTGCGGCATGGGCCTGGGATCATCCGCCTCGCGCACCGCGACCGCCTCCTGCTTGAGCTCCATCACCCGGCCCAGGCTCACGGCCATCCGCTGCACCGCCACGTACAGGCCCAGCAGGCTCTGCACCGGGCCGACGGCCATGCCCATGTAGGTGGAGAACGCGATCAGCGCACCCAGCTGCCAGGTCCCCTGGATCACCCACCAGCCGCCGACCAGGAATGCGCACGCCCGGCACCAGGAGGTCAGGGTGCCGGGCACCGCCTGGGTGAAGAACTCGGTGACCTGCACCTTGAGCAACTGCCCCATGTAGCCCTGGCCCAGCCGGTCGAGGCGTTCGGCCTCGCGCTGCTGTTGGCCGGCGGCCTGGATGAACTTCATCGCCGGCAGCGTCTCGACCAGGAACGACGACACGTCCGCCGAGCGCTCGCGCAGGCTGCGCACCTCGCGCTCGACCTTGCGCCGCATCCAGCGCAGCCACAGCACCTCGATCGGAATCAGCAGCGCCAGCAGCAGCGACAGCTGCCAGGACAGCATCAGCATCAGGGCCACGGCGCCGACCAGGCCGATCAGCGCCGACACCGCCGAGAACAGCGAGTCCACGGCAAACCGCTGGATCTCGGCGACATCGCCGTCCAGCCGCGACAGGATGTCGCCGGTGCGCCGCCGGCCGTAGAAGGTCGGCGACAGCCGTTGCAGGTGGCGGTACAGGTCATCGCGCAGGGCGAACAGGATGCGCCCGGACAGCCGTGTATGCAGGTAGCGGTTGACCCCGGCCAGCACGGTGCCGAGCAGGCCGGCGACGATCATGATTGCCGCCATGTGCCAGAGGGTCTGGTAGTCCTTGGCCAGCAACCCCTCGTCGATCAGCGTCTTGACCAGCCAGGGTTGCGCCAGGGCCAGCAGCGAGGCGCCCAAGGACAGCGCCAGCAGCACGCCGATGGCGCCACGGTGTGGACGCACGAAGCCATACAACCAGGCCAGCGCCTGACGCATCAGCGCCGGGTCGCTGGATTCGATCAGCCGGGAAAACAGTCCGCCCATGGCTCAACCACGCAACTGCTTGAGCTTGCGGTACAGCGTCGCGCGACTGATGCCCAGGGCCTCGGCCGCTGCCGAGACATTGCCCTGATGGCGGGCCAGGGCGGCGCGGATCAGCTCCAGCTCGTTGTCGCGCAGGCTGCCGGACGGCGCGGCGCCACTGGCCAGTTCATCGAGCAGGCAGTCGGTGAGATGGTCGAGGGTCAGCACCTGCTCGCCCTCCTCGCGCATCGCCAGGGCGGTACGCACCACCATCTCCAGCTGGCGGATGTTGCCCGGCCAGTCGAAGTTCTCCAGCAGCGCCACCAATGGTGCATCGAGGCTGACGCCCCTGGCCCCGGACTTGTCCAGCAGGCCCTGGATGAGCGTCGCCAGGTCGTCGCGCTCGCGCAGTGCCGGCAGGCGCAGGGATACACCGTTGACCCGGTAGTAGAGGTCTTCGCGGAACTGCTGGTCGGCGACCAGGCGCTTGAGATCGCGGTGGGTGGCGCAGATCAGCGCCACATCGATGTCCTGCTCCTCGCCGGCCCCGAGCGGCGCCACCCGGCGCTCCTGCAGGACACGCAACAGGCGCGCCTGCAAGGCCAGGGGCATGTCGCCGATCTCGTCGAGGAACAGCGTGCCGCCATGGGCCTGCATCAGCCGCCCGACCATGCCGCCACGGCGCGAGCCGGTGAAGGCGCCCTCGCGGTAACCGAACAGCTCGGACTCGATCAGGCCCTCGGGAATCGCCGCGCAGTTGACCGCCACGAACGGCTTGTCGGCCCGCGGGCCGGCCTGGTGCAGGGCACGGGCGGCGACTTCCTTGCCGGTACCGGTTTCGCCCAACAGCAGCACCGGCAAGCCATTGGCCAGGCCCTGGCGGGCCATGCGCAAGGCTCGGGCCAGGCGGGCATCGCCGCCGGCCAGGGCCTCCAGGGCCTGGGCCTTGGCCGGCTCAGCCGGCTTGGTGGTGAACGCCGGACCACTGACGCGGCCATGCCGTGGCAACTGCAAGGCGCGGAAGAAGAATTCGCCCTTGGCGGTCTGCACGCTGCTGACACCGCCCTGCCACAGGCGGGCAATGAATGCCGGCGAACGCTCGCCCAGCAGGTCGCTGCTGCGCCGCCCAAGCAGCGTCTGGCGAGACATCTGCAGCAGTTGGCAAGCATTGTCGTTGGCCGCCAGCACCTCGCCTTCCAGGCTCAGCGCCAGCAGGCCCTGCCAGGCACTGGCCAGGTACTGCGGCCGACTATGGAAGGCCAGCACCAGGTGCTCGGGGTGATACAGCCCGAACAATCGGCTTTCGATATTGCCGGCGGCCAGCAGCAGCGTGGAGAGGCTGTCCTGGGGCTGGGCCATGACGCCTTCACGGGTCACATCAAGCACACCGATCACTTCGCCACGCGGATCGCGCAGGGGCACCGAAGTGCAGGAGAACGGGCTGAGCCGGTCCAGGTAGTGCTCGCCGCAGTTGATCAGGGTCGGCTGGCCCTCGACCACCGCCGTGCCGATGGCGTTGGTGCCGCGCAGGGCCTCGCTCCAGCAGCTGCCCGGGTGCAGGTCGCGCAGGCCCTCGCGCTCGAGTGTCTGCTTCTGGCCCTCGATGGCCAGCACATTGGCCTGGGCGTCGCCGAGGATGACGATGCCGCTCTTGCCCTGGCGCTTGACCAGGTAATCCAGTTCGGGGGTGACCGCGTCGATCAGCAGGCGGTTGTGCTCCAGCAGCGCACGCAGGTCCAGGCCATGGCGGATGCCCAGGCCTACCTGCTCGCCCTGCAGGCAGTCCAGGCCGTGGCCGAGGCTGCGGCGCCAGGAGGCGTCGATCTCGTCACGCAGCATGCCGGAGGGCAGCTCGCCTTCACTGGCCAGCTTCAGGCGGACCAGGCGGGATTGCTGCAGCGGGTCGTTGGCGTTTGTTGTTGGAAGTTGTCGCGCCATTGCGTGCTCCAGGGGTGCCCCGCTCAGGCGGGGCAATGGGCATCGGTTTTTTCGGCAGTGTGCGTCAGAATTCGTTGGCAGTCATCTAGTACGCGCAAGCCACGCCAGCAGCCGTGGACCTTGCAATCCCCCCGCCGCACCGAGACAATGCGAGCAATTACCATTTACATCATGGATCCCGCTCTATGTCGACGCTCGACCGCTCGGCGCTGCACCAGCTGTACAGCGAGAACAACGGCTGGTTGAAAAGCTGGTTGCGCGCGCGCCTGGGCAATACCGCCGATGCGTCCGACCTGGCCCACGACACTTTCCTGCGGGTCATGACCGCCCGCAACCAGGCGCCCATCCGCGAGCCGCGCAGCTACCTCAGCGCCATCGCCCGCGCACTGCTGATCGACAAGGTTCGCCGCCGCGCCATCGAGCAGGCCTACCTGCAGGCCCTGGCCCTGCGACCCGAACCGGTCGAGGTGTCGCCGGAGATTCGCCTGTCGATCATCGAGATGCTGGTATCGGTCGATGCAATGCTCGACGAGCTCGGCCCCAGGACCCGCGACATCTTCCTCGCGGTGCAACTGGAAGGGCTGACCTATGCGGCGGTCGCCGAACGCTTCGACGTCTCGATCACCACGGTGAAAAACCACCTGATCCGGGCCATGACCCGCTGCCTGCTGGTGGTCGAGAGCTGAGGGCTGGTCAATGGATATGAAGACACTCGAAGCGGCCGCGACCTGGTACGTGCAGCTCAATGACGGTGATGCCGACACTGCACGGACCCAGGCCTGGCAGACGTGGCTGGCCGCAAGCCCGGCGCATGCCGAAGCCTGGACGCGAGTGGAGAAGCTTCAGCGACAATGGGCAATGGTGCCACGCCAGGCCGCGCTGTCGGGTTTGGGCGCGGCCCAGGCGCAGCGCCGCGAGGTGCTGAAAGTACTGGGCATGCTGCTGGCCGTCGGCGGCGGCAGCTGGCTGGCCAGCGAACAGGTGCCCTACAGCGCCCTCCTCGCCCAGCAGCGCACCGGCAGCGGCGAACGGCGCTCGCTGCGCCTGGAGGATGGCTCGCAGCTGGAGCTGAACGTCGACACCGCGCTGGATGTGCGTTTCGATACGCAGGTACGGGCGATCCAACTTTATCGCGGCGAGATCCTGGTCAGCACCGCCAGCGACCCCGCCCGGCGCCCGTTCATCGTGCACACCGACAACGGTAGCGTGCGGGCGCTGGGTACGCGGTTCAGTGTGCGGCAGCTAGCGGAGCAGACACGGGTCGGCGTGTTGCAGTCGGCCGTCGAGATTCGGCCCAAGCACCATCTCGACCAGGTGCTGCGCCTGGACGCAGGGCAACAGGCCGGCTTCGACCGCGACACGTTGGCCCGCGCCCAGCCCCTGCCCGCCGACTCGACGGCCTGGGTCCAGGGCATGCTCAGCGTCAACGACTGGCGCCTGGGTGACTTCATCGACGAGCTGGGCCGCTACCGAAGCGGGGTGCTGCGTTGCGCCCCGGCCATTCGCGGCATGAGCATTTCCGGCTCGTTCCGTATCGACGACACCGATATCGCCCTGGCGAACCTGCCCAAATCCCTGCCGGTGAAGGTGCGCTACCTGAGTCGCTACTGGGTCAGCGTGGAGCCTGCCTGAGCGAAAAAAGTTTTCCGCAATCTTGCTGATTTCGATTCTCGTCCGTCCATGACACAAGCCGCGACGACAGCGACTTTCCGCCATGACACGCAAGGATCACCCAATGCCCGCTCCCCACCCCACCGCCCTCCTGCACCTGGCCATCCGCCGGTTCGCCTTCGGCCTGTCCCTCGCCAGCGTGCCCTGCGCGCTGCTCGCGCCGGCCCATGCCATGGCCAGCAGCCAGAACACCTACCATATCGCCGCCGGCCCCCTGGGCAATGCGATCACCCAGTTCGGCGTGCAGGCGGGGGTAACCATCTCGTTCGACACCGAGCAGACCCGCCACCTCAACACCGCCGGACTCGACGGCAGCTACAGCGTCGAGGAAGGCCTGCTGCGCCTGCTCGCCAGCAGCGGGCTGCAAGCCCAGCGCCAGGGCAACGGCGGCTATGTGCTGGTGCCGGCCGACAATGGCGCGGCGATGGAACTGGGGCCGTTGACCATCGACGCCAACCGCCTCGATGCCACCAGCGAGGGCACCCAGTCCTACGCCGCGCGCGCGGTGACCATCGGCAAAGGTGTGCACAGCCTCAAGGAAACGCCGCAGTCGGTCACCGTGATGACCCGCAAGATGCTCGACGACCAGAACCTCAATACCCTGGAGCAGGTGCTGGACAAAACCCCCGGCATCACCGTCTACGACTCGCCCATGGGCGGCAAGTACTTCTATTCCCGTGGCTTCAACCTCGACGGCCAGTACCAGTACGACGGCGTACCGCTGGATGTGGGCGGCAACTACGTGCAGGCCAACAGCTTCTCCAGCGACATGGCCTTCTATGACCGGGTCGAGATCCTCAAGGGCGCGGCCGGCATGATGAAGGGCTCAGGCTCCTCCGCCGGCGGCGTCAACTTCGTGCGCAAGCGCGGCCAGGACAAGGCCCACACCACGCTGACCCTGTCCGCCGGCACCTGGGACAACTACCGAGGCCAGGTGGACGTCGGCGGCCCGCTGAACGAATCGGGCACCGTGCGCGGCCGCGTCGTGGCGACCCTGCAGGATCGTCAGTATTTCTACGACAACGCCAAGCGCCAGGACCAGGTGCTGTACGGCGCCCTCGACTGGGACGTGACGCCCGACACAACCCTGGGCGTGGGCCTTGCCTATGAAGACGTCGACGCCTCGCCGTGCTATACCGGCCTGCCCCGTTATGCCGACGGCAGCGATCTGAAGCTGTCGCGCTCCACCTGCCTGGGCGCCAGCTGGAACGACCAGCAAAGCCAGCGCACCACCGGCTTCGCCGACCTCAAGCATCGCTTCAACGACGACTGGACGCTGAACTTCGCATCGGTCTACACCCACAACAACCAGAACATCGAGTATGGCTACTCCGAGGGCGCGGTGCCGGTCGGCGCCAGCAGCGCCGGAATGCGCCGTATTGTCGGCCGGTTCGATTACGACCAGGACGACTACGGCTTCGATAGCTACGTCGACGGCAAGTTCGAGGCGTTCGGCCTCGAGCACGAGCTGATCGTGGGCGCCAACGCCAGTCGGCAGAAGACCCACGACTACTTCGCGCTGATGCCGCTCGGCGGCACCCAGAACCCCTTCGACCCGTCAGGGGCCTTCCCGCACCCGTCCAAGGACCAATTCCTGGCCAACCCCAGCCGTGGCGGCAGCGCGCCCAGCGACTCCACCACCAGCCAGTACGGCACCTACGCCACCCTGCGCCTGAAGCTGGCCGAGCCGCTGACCCTGGTGCTCGGCACGCGGGTGAGCTGGTACCGCAACCAGAGCGACTCCTACACCCAGGCCTGGGATTACTGGGTACACAACCGCAGCCAGGAAAACGGCCAGGTCACGCCCTTCGCCGCGGTGCTCTATGACCTCAACGATGAGTGGACCGCCTACGCCAGCTACGCCGATATCTTCCAGCCGCAGAGCAACCTGGTGAATGCCCAGGGCCAGGCCCTGCAACCCAAGACCGGCGCCAACTACGAGCTGGGCATCAAGGGCGAACTGTTCGGCGGCGCGCTCAACACCGCCTTCAACCTGTTCCGCACGGTCGAAGAGCACCGCGCCGAAACCGACTACGCCGCCACCTGCATGGGCTCGGGCGACCAGTACTGCTACACCGATAGCGGCAAGGTCCGCGCCCAGGGCTTCGAGGCCGAGGTCAGCGGCTCGCCCATCGAGCGCCTGGAACTGCTGGCGGGCTACACCTACACCCAGACCAAGTACCTGAGCACCATCAACCAGACCGACCCGACCGAGCTCAACTTTACCTCCAGCTTCATCCCGCGGCACATGCTCAAGGTCTGGGGCGACTACCAGCTCGACGGCGCGCTCGAGCGCTGGACGGTCGGTGCCGGGGTTTCCAGCCAGAGCGACAACTTCCGCCGCCAGGGCAACCTGAGCATCGAGCAAGCGGGCTACACGCTGTGGAGCGGCCGCGTGCAGTACCGCCTCGACGAGCACTGGAGCCTGGCGTTGAACGGCAACAACCTGTTGGACAAGCGCTATTACGCGACCATCGGGGCTGCTGGCTGGGGCAACCACTACGGTGAGCCGCGTAACTTCATGGTGACGCTCAAGGGGAGTTTCTGATGGGGGCAGGGACGGCGTTGTAAGCGCCAGGCCTTTCCAGGTGTTCGCCGCGAAGGCTTTTGCGCCTGTGAGATCGAGCGCCGCCCGCGCGGCGCATCGCGGCACAAGGCCGCTCACACATCTGTTGCAACGTACCGAACCTGTCAGGCCATGGTTGCCCGCCTTGGTGCATGTCTTGAGACAGGTGAAGCGGCAGTGGTGCCCACGCTGAAACCGCGTCGGACCAACAAGGCGGACCAGGTAATGGCACAGGACTGACTGGCCCGAAACAGATGTGGGAGCGGCCTTGTGCCGCGATGCGCCGCGCGGGCGGCGCTCGATCTCATAGGCGCTGGAAAGGTTGCGGCGGACACCTGGAGGCCCTCACTCGGTCAACAGCTCTTGCCCCCAAAGACCTTGAGAGGGCTGCCCGTAAGCACGCCAACGTTTCATCACCCGCGCTCTGCTCACGGCTTGAGGAAAGCCTCAACAGCGCTGACGAACCGCTCAGGCTGATCAGCCGCCATCCATTCGGGTGAAATAAAACCTACTGCAGGTGCCGCCTTAGAAACCGAGCGCGGCCTGCGTGACTTTCGACTTTCCTGCCGCCACCAGAAATTTTTAACCGCTCGCTTCGGTGCCTCAACAGATAGCTATCAATTTTACTAGTATCTATTTTCAGGTAGCAGTGGAATGTTTATGTGCCAGACCGTAACTGCCGGACGGACCTAAATGTCTATTGATTCGAAGCGCACCGCTGGCGAAATCTTGTCAGGCAATACTCTAAGCCGTGCACTACCAGACGTATCCGTTAGACAAAAATTCAGATGCAGCTCGCACATCACCACTCTGATAGCCGCTGAACAAAATCATTCGCCCTCGAGCCTGTTCAAGTCCGCACATCCACGACGATGCATTGTCTACTCCCCCTATGGTTGGCATAAAGGTGTATTGGCGCTGCTTGGCTTTAACGGCGAGCCCTTTGATCCTTTGACGCAGCGCTATCACTTAGGTCACGGTTATCGGGCGTTCAGCCCCTCATTAAAGCGCTTCAACAGCCCTGACAGCATTAGCCCTTTTGGTGCTGGCGGCCTAAATTCATATATTTATTGCTTGGGGGATCCAGTAAACAACAAAGATCCAGATGGACACATTACAGTTGGGCAGTTTATTACAGACACCGCCCGAACCATAAGAAATTTATTTAAGCACAAGAATGCGCAAAATGATTATCAGTTGATTGGGTTTCATGGTAGCGCTTCGATTTATGAGAAATCGTTAGCTGCGGGAATCGACCCTGGATATTTTGGCAAAGGTGCTCATGGAGACGGTTTCTACGTAACTGACGACTACAAACTGGCAACAGCTTACGCCGGCATGAGTGCATCCCGCACCCGGTCCAAGGCGCGCATTTACGGGGTATACATAAAGGACTTTAACAACCTCAAAAGAGGTAAGGATTTCGACTATGCCGCCGATTATAAAATAATGGTTTTCTTTGAAAGCTCATTTGACAAAATAAAAGTGCTGCCCACAAAAAAATCAGCGCTATTTCGCAGAAATTCATATTACGAGCGCAACACAGATTTAAACTCGAAGTCAAGCAATATACGAGTTGATGCCTGACCTGCGCGATATATAGCAAGTTAGAAAAACTCGTCAGTTGGGCGCGACGACTGCGAGGGCAATGAGTACTGTAGAATACGGTGCACATTCCTTTATAAACCTGCCTATCTGCATTCCGTCATGAGGCTAAGCGGTCCTTTTCGAACCGCCGGGCCCTGTTTCACACCTTCTTCAACATCCCCATATGCGCATCATCCATCAAGGCCTTGGCCATATCGCTCAGGTAGTGCGATGCCCAGACCAGCACCGGTTCGTTGTCCATCACACCAATGAGGGAAGCCCGGCGTGCGCTGTCGAGCAGCGCGGAAGCCTGCTCCATGGCATGGCTCGCGCAGTTGCCGGGTTCTACACGGAACAGGCGCGTGCCTTTGGTGGCGCCTTACAGGCAAGTGCAGCTGCCGACGGTCCAGCCGAGCTGGCCGTGGTCTGCAGGGGTTTCGTTGTCCATTTGCGAAATCCTCTCTCGTGAAACTAACCGTAACTCATTGATTTAGCTCGACCCTGTAGGAGCGGCCTTGAACCGCGAAAGGGCTGCGCAGCGGCCCCGGCAATTTTGATTGCGGCGCGGAACCTGGGGCCTGTGGCAGCTCTATCAGTGCAATATGTATGACGGCGGTCGCGCACTCATCTGAAGCTGAGCCAGAGCCGAATCCAGCAGCATGCGGGTGGCATCAAGCTCGTGCATCATCGTCAGCATCACCAGGGTGACCGGTGATTTGGGCAGGTGGCTGAACGACTGATGGGCGACGGCCAGTGCGCACATGACGTACTCGGTGGCCTGGACGAGGGTGTCTTCAAGGAGATGAGGGGACTCAGTGGACGGGGGTGGATCCGGGACGATCTTCAACATGACTTCATACTCGACGTTCATGAATGATCAACCAGACACCCATTTACCTGCAGGAGGATGGGTGGCGGCTACGTGCGGGTCTGCAAGTCCGGGGAACATCGAGCGATAACCCGGCCGGCCCGAGGGCCAACCGCACGTAGCCACCATTGAGCACAACCACTGGAAAACGCCAGCGACTCGAAGGTGAGTACAGTTCGATGTTCAGACGGGCTTGCAGGCCCGGTCGTTGATTTGGCAACGACCCAGCGAGACTAGCCGCCACTTCGAGGGCGCAACAGTGGCCAAAGCATGCTTCGGAAATGCACTACTCGAAATAGGGAAAATCTGATTCATCCCTGTAGGACGCACCAACAAATCATTGGCCGGGCTCCGCGCTGCTTACTTTTTGAGGAAGGTTTCTACAACGCTGGCAAACCGTTCCGGTTGATCGAGCATGACGAAATGAAAACTGTCATCGATCCGGGTGAAATGGATATCAGGTGTCGAGGCATAGGCCCGACGGAACGTTGCATCGACGCTGGATGCAGGCACACCGTAAAAATCGTCGTATGCATAAACGACTTCGACCGGCGCGCTGATGCGACCGAGTTCGGGACGCAGATCAGTGATCATCAACTCATACACCGCATCCGCCACGGTCTTGCGATCAGAGCTGATCCCCGCAGAAACCAGCCCTGGCCAGACCGCCTCGGTCTTGGCGAGTCGGGCGATGGATGCCTTCTGCATCGCTTCGCTCTGCTCCGGCGATGCCGACAAGAGCGAACTACGCATTGCTGCCGCCTGCGCCGTAGCGGTTTCGCTGGTGGCCGAAGGGTCAATCAGCAACGTATAGAACGGCAACGCATCGACGATCATCAAGCGCCCAACCTGATCGGGATGACGAGCCCCCAGCATCAATGCAACCTCTCCCCCCAGTGAGTGACCGATGATCACGGGTGCCTCTATATGCTGGGTGCGGATGTAGTCAGCAATTGCCTCGGCCACCGGAGCGACCACTTTCCCTTCGCTATCGGACACCGCAGGCAAACCGGCAAAGCCTGCGAGCTGCACAAGGTGAAGACGGTGGTTCTGGCGTAACCGAGCGGCAAGGTCAGCCCATACCTCGCGAGACGATGCCAGCCCCGGAATCAGGATCACATCCCTGCCCTCGCCTTCGACCTGGACCGAGATACGCTGCTGATCAGTGTGTAACGGAGACGAAGGCTGGCCGGGTGACGCCGACAGCGACGCCGACATCAACGACAAGGTAGTCCCGACTGCCGCGAGGATCGTTGCGATACGCATCAGATTCCCCTCTCCGGGCGATGTGCTGCTTGTTTCATGGCCACTCCTTTGACTGATGACAGCTAGGCACTATACGGGCTTGTCGCCACGATAAAAGGTGTTGAGGGCATTCGAGTGTGGTCCGGGTCGGTTCGGCTGACCACCCAGACCACCGGGGTCTGTTTCACACCTTCTTCAACATCCCCATATGCGCATCATCCATCAATGCCTTGGCCATATCGCTCAGGTAGTGCGATGCCCAGACCAGCACCGGTTCATTGTCCATTTGCGAAATCCTCTCTCGTGGAAAAGCCATAACTCATTGATTTAGCTCAACCCTGTAGGAGCGGCCTTGCGCCGCGAAAGGGCTGCGCAGCGGCCCCAGGTTCCGAGCCGCCATCAAAATCGCCGGGGCTGCTGCGCAGCCCTTTCGCGACACAAGGCCGCTCCTACATGGCTAGATGATCGCCTAGGGGGCCGTGGCAGCCCTGTCAGTGCAATGTGTATGACGGCGGTCGCACACTCATCTGGAGCTGGGCCAAAGCCGACTCCAGCAGCATGCGGGTGGCATCAAGCTCGTGCATCATCGTCAGCATCACCAGAGTGGCCGGTGATTTCGGCAGGTGACTGAACGACTGATGGGCGACGGCCAGTGCGCACATGACGTACTCGGTGGCCTGGACGAGGGTGTCCTCGAGGAGATAGGAGGATTCGGTGGACGGGGGTGGATCCGGGACGATCTTGAGCATAAACACCTCGCAATGCATTAGTCAGACCGCCACCTCTTCACTTGCAGGTGAAGGGTGGCAGCTACGTGCAGGTCTGCAAGACCGGGGCATTACGAGGCGAAAACCCGGCTGACCAAAAGGCCACCCGCACGTAGCCACCATAAAGCGAGACCCACGACTCGACGCCGAGGCTCATGGTGAGCACCATCGTAATACCGCGCAGGCTTGCAGACCCGGTCGTTGATTTGGCAACGACCCAGCGAGACTAGCCGCCACTTCGAGGGCGCAACAGTGGCCAAAGCATGCTTCGGAAATGGACTACTCGAAATAGGGAAAATCTGATTCATCCCTGTAGGACGCACCAACAAATCATTGGCCGGGCCCTGCCCTACTCACTGCTCACCCCTTGGCAGACATTCACAGCCAAAAGCAGTAAGTTATGTGAGCTTCAGCAGAGCGAGAAACTGAATGTTCAACCGGCTATCAATTGCCAGTCACAAGTCCAAGTACAGCCAAGGTTACTACCCAACCTTTGCAATTGACGGATCACCCCTTGAGGTTTGGCTACCCAGACAGAATGCGGATGCCGAATTCCACCTTGTAGCCGCCCACTCCGGTTTGCACAGTGATGAAGACACCTTGTTGATCTGGGATCGGATCTATTCCACGGTGCCAGGATGGAAGACCTTGGTGCCGTTGCTGGTCTGCGCGGATGACCTGGACCTCACTTGCACCGTGATTGTCGCTGAGCAATGCGCCCATGAGCATGCCGTTCACTGGAGTCGATTTGGCTTGCTGAAGGACCTGATCATTGTCGAAGCCCCTGCTGTTGACTGGTTCGACGCGATACCCTGCCTGACTTTTGAAAGGTCGCATTTTCACAGCGTGCTGGATGAGTTCAGAGTGCAGGAAAACATCGAAATGTACTGGGACTAGCCTGGCCGGCAAGCGATGTGAGATCCGCTACTCCCGGAGAATCCCTAGCTTGCGTACCCTTCCCCTGATGAGGGCAAGGCCTATTGAAGGCGCGTGCCTTTGGTGGCACCTTCCAGGCAGGTGCAGCTGCCGACGGTCCAGCCGAGTTTGCCGTGGTCTGCAGGGGTTTCGTTGTCCATTTGCGAAATCCTCGGGTGTCTTTTGCATAGCGGTATCGACGTTTGGGTTGCCATGCGCCTGCAGGAAATTGCCCAGCCCTACGGGCAACGCTACCGCGTGGGAACTTGGTTCGCAGGTAGTCCACATCCCCCTGTGGGAGCGGGCTTGCCCGCGAACACCGGCAAAGCCGGTGCCAGCCACCGCGGCGCCTGCTTCGCGGGCAAGCCCGCTCCCACAGGGAAACAGCTCCCTGCTGACCTGTGGCAGCTCTATCAGTGCAATGTGTATGACGGCGGTCGCGCACTCATCTGTAGCTGAGCCAGTGCCGACTCCAGCAGCATGCGGGTGGCATCAAGCTCGTGCATCATCGTCAGCATCACCAGGGTGGCCGGTGATTTTGGCAGATGGCTGAAAGACTGATGGGCGACGGCCAGTGCACACATGACGTACTCGGTGGCCTGGACCAACGTGTCTTCAAGGAGATGAGGGGATTCAGCGGACGGGGGGGGGCCGGGACGATCTTGAGCATGATGAAATTCTCTAGTTGCGCTGATCGGACCGCAGCCCATCGCTTGCAGGCGATAGGGTGGCGGCTACGTACGGGCCTGCAAGACCGGGGCAACTAGAGTAAGCCCGGCTGACCCGAAGGCCACCCGTACGCAGCCACCATAACGCACGGCCAATGGCTTGAGACCAATGGCAAGGGGTGGCGCTGATCTAGTTGTCCCGCTCAGGCTTGCAGACCCGGCCGCTACTTTTTGCAGCGACTCAGCGAGACTAGACCTCTGTTGGAAGGCGTAAAAGCGGTCAAAGCATGCTTCGGAAATGGACTACTCGAAATAGGGAAAATCTGATTAATCCCTGTAGGACGCGACGCGGGTCTCTCCCCTGCCCGTCTACCCAGCCCCAAAAAAGACGGTTTACATCTCACCCAGAGCTTGTAGAGAATCCCGCCACTTTTGGTCATCAGGTCTGAGAAGCTGCATATGCCCTACATCATGCAAGCTGCCATCCTTCTGGTACTGGGCGCACTGCTCGTTCAGCTTCTGAAACCATACCCCATACGCAAGTGGCTGGGCGTGGCGCTGTTGGCTGCGGGCCTGGTCGGCATCTTCAAATTCGACCAGCAGCAGGTGCCGGGCTTTGACCTGGAGCTGCTGGCGCTCCTGGCCGTGCCGTTGGGCGTGGTGCTGTTCGTGACGCGGCGACGGTTCATGGAGGTGGGCTGAAGCCCAGGTCAAGCTCTTGCAGGAGATCGCCGGGCCCTATGGGCTACGCAGTCGTGCAGGAAACAACGTTACAAGCATTACCAACGTGGGAGCGGGCTTGCCCCGCGATGCGGCGTATGGCACCGGCATTGCCGGTGATCGCGGGGCCAGCCCGCTCCCACGCAGCCCAACAACCAGGTTGCATTGAGAACAGCGCCTTGGATCAATGCCCACTTCGGATCGATCAGGCGGCCCCCTTCGCCTGCTGCTCCAGATGCACCTGCAACGTCGGATCGATCCCCAACGCACTGGCCAACTCATCAAGGTAGGCCCGCTCCGCATCCTGTTGGTCATCCACCAACATCACACTGGCCAGGTACATTTCCGCAGCCATGCCCGGGTCCTGGGCCGACTGCGCCACCTCGGCGGCATCGAGTGGTTTGCTGACTTCCTCATCCAGCCACTGCTGCAATTGCGGGTCGCTGGTGTGACGTTTGATTTCGGCGTAGATCAACTGTTCTTCCTGCGGGTCGATGCGACCGTCAGCCTTGGCTGCCGCAATCAGCGCACGCAAGATCGCATGGCTGTGATCTTCGGCCTCGGGGCCAGACAATTGATCCACGGTGCGCACGGCCTGTTGCGGGGCTGCCGCCTGGCTGCGCTGCCAACTTTGATAAGCCTGGAACGCCATCATGCCCAGCGACGCGAGAGCCGCGTAATTGACGCCACCAGCAGAGCGTCCCTGAGCGGAAGCGCCGGCGTTGCCACCACCGCCACCCAAAATGCCGCCCAGTAAACCACCAAGACCACCACCACCCCCTGCTCCACTGCCGCCGCCAAGCAGCCCTCCCAGCAATCCACCCAGGCCATCTTGCGCTGACATGCCGCCGCGCCCTTGTTGCGCTTGCGAGCCCTGCCCGGCCCGAAGCAACTGTTCCAGTAGATCACTCGTGTTCATGGCACCGCCCTCGGTCGGTAGTCGTCGCCCAGACAAGCAACGATAGCCCCCGCAAGGCGAACCGCCATTACCGTCTGGCCGACGGGTAAGCGGGAGCTTACCGAGTGCAGCGAAATAGCATGGACGCACCCTGCAACTTGAACCCGAAGCAGGGGCTGGACCGCCTCTATTGCGGCAGTTTCGCGATCACCTTGATCTCGAAATCGAAGCCGGACAGCCAGGTCACGCCAAGAGCGGTCACCGTGGGATAAGGCGCCTCACCCCAATACTCGGCCGCCACCTCCCAGATGGTTTCGAACTTCGAATCGGGGTCGACCATGAAGATGGTCGTATCAACCACATCCTCGAAACTACTGCCGGCCTCGGCGAGAATCGCGTTGAGGTTAGCGAAGGCCAGGCGAACCTGCGCCGCCAGGTCCGGCTCGGCCGAACCATCCTTGCGGCTGCCGACCTGACCGGATACGAACAGAAAACCATTGGAGCGAATCGCCGGCGAGTAGCGGTGCAGCTCGTACAAAGCATGGCGATCGGGTGGGAAAACGACATCACGTTTGCTGGACATTACCTACCTCGTTCTAGGCCATCGCGGCCCGGTGTTTACGGTAAGGTCACTTTAAAAAGGCCACCTACCTGGATAAACGGGCAGCGCTGGTCAGGACTGTTTGTATACTCCAAACAATCCAGGTGCGAACGAGGCGTGGAATGGACCGATTCGATGCAATGCAGGCGTTTGCCCGAGTGGTGGAAACCGGTAGTTTCACCAAGGCGGCCGCCACCCTGCACATGAGCAAGACCACCGTGACGCAGCTCATTCAGCAGCTGGAAGCGAGGCTGCGCGTACGCTTGCTCAACCGCACCACACGCAAGGTCAATGTCACCGCCGACGGCGCGGCCTACTACGAACGCGTCGTCCGGCTACTGGTCGACATGGACGACGCCGAGACCAGCTTGTCCAGCGCGTCGATGGCACCGCGCGGACGGCTGCGGGTGGATGTCCCCAGCCCGCTGGCGCGAATGCTGCTCATACCCGCCTTGCCAGAGTTTTTTGCACGTTATCCAGAAATCCAGCTGACCGTGGGCGTCAGCGATCGCATCGTCGACATCATTGGTGAAAACGTCGACTGCGTGGTGCGTGGCGGCGAGATAACCGATCAGTCCCTGGTGGCAAGGCATGTGGGCGATTTGAAGCTCGGCTTCTATGCCACGCCGGGCTATTTGCAGCGTTTCGGGACGCCGGTGCACCCGCGTGAGTTAGAGGAAGGCCAGCACAAAACCATCGGCTTTCTCTGGTTTCGTACAGGCAAAACCTTGCCCTACGCGATGCAGCGAGGTGAGGAGCGCATAGAGGTCCAGGCCCGCCCGCAACTGACGGTCGATGACGGCAATGCGTACCTTGCCGCCGGCCTGGCTGGCCTGGGGATGCTCTGGCTGCCGCAATACATGGCCAAACCTCACCTGATCAGCGGCGAGCTGCTGCCGTTGTTTGAAGACTGGCACATGTCGCCAATGCCTATGTACCTGGCCTTCCCGCTGAATCGCCATGTTAGCGCCAAGGTGCGAGTGTTTATCGACTGGATAATCGAGTTGATGGCCGAGCATGCGCCGGTGGTTGGATGAAGCGGGTGTAAACCATCTCAGGATCAGGTACTCCAAATTTCCGCTTCTGTCCGTTTTCCGCCAGTGCGGTGCAGTGAAGGGCAAAGCGGCATTTCGCGACCGTCCGCCTCCGACCAAAAGCGGACCTTTGGTGCGGAAACAAAAACTGGAACCTTATCAGCACTGGCTGTATCGCATAATTCGCCGCCTAGAAACGTAAACGCTACACTACCTTCTGCTCGCGGGGCTATACCGCATGAAACTATTCCACAACCATGCTTGTTACTATCGTCGACCAACCGGTCAGAGGAAGTGGCCGGATCGAGCCCCGTGATACAGAACCAGAGTTTCGTATTAGTTGCGTAAGTGGGTCTTTGTCTGTCTGCAAGGACACTCTCCGCAAGGAATCTTGCGCTAGACAGGGCTGCTGCAAGGCTTCGAGTGAAACCGGTACATCAGCATCCAGAACAAAGAAATACTCCCGCCCACGGGCTGGCCCGGCTCGAAGGGGCTTAGTGCGGGCAAGTGCGGTTTGTGGCAGATCTACACCGTAAGGTGGTGGACTCAACAAGCGTACACAGAGATTTGATGAGATATTCAGCAAATAAACATGCCTTGCCTTGGCATCACTGTTGTTGATGCTTACTTTAAATAAATCGCCCGCCTTGAGGTGAACCTCTCCGTTGCGAATTACCGGCTTGGTCAATTCCTCTGTAGGGCTAACCAGGTAGATGTTGGTAGTAATCGGAGACTTGGGCCTCAAGGGGTTAGTCAGGCCAAGCAGAGCTTGGACATGGGCTAGACGCCCGAGAAGAATTGCCAATGAATCGTCAAGCGTGATGTCAAGCCCGGACGGCATGCCTAACGTACTACCGTCAGAGAGAGTCAGTTGAGTCCTCCCATTCCGGATTTGCAGCCAATGCGTCGCCTGATCGCTCTGGGTCACCTTCACGAATTCGAATTTTGATAGCGCCGTGACGAGCTGGGTCCGTTCAGCCTCATTTCCACCGTCAATTGCAATGCGCAGCTTTAAATCCCCAAACGCGTGACTGCGCTCAATGGCGAACATGGTTGAGGGTAACGTCGAACTGGACGTGAGCGTGACTTGAGCAGTGTCTGCCTTCACATCAATCACTTTGGCTGTTGCGAGCGGTGACGCCCCAAGCGCAGCATTTGCTGCAGAAGCGAAGAGATCGTACACCGAGTCCACGGTGACACCTGTCGCTGCGCCAATTCGAAGCGTTGCTGTTTTGTCATCAGTTTTTTCTGCAAGTACTGGCGGCCGCTTTAAAGGGCCCGTCCCCAGAAATTTCTGCTGCAGATTACCTTCACCTTGTGGTCGATGTGGAACACCCAAAGCAGCCATGCTTACTCTAGTGCGGGTAAGGACATCCAAATAAGTAGTCTCCGGCTCGGATCGGCGTAACACGCCAACAAGAGCACGAGTAAACTCACTCATAACCTTACCGCCCCGTTCTATCTCAATCGCCTCTTCGGAATCAGAAGCTGCCGCCAGAAGAGTCCCATATCCACCGGCTATATCGCGCGACCCACTTGAACTACCCCGACCTGGGCTTGCATGTGCAGAACGCAGTACCGGTGGCGCATACTTGGCGTGGGCTAGAAAGCGGATACCAGTGCCTGAATAGCAGCTATCGAGAATAACAACTGGCATTGCACCTTTTGCCCGAGACGCATCGATAATCGCACCAAGTTCATCATCGGTGATATCAAGCACTTTACCCTCAATTGCACGTGCATCATAGGGAAGAATCGTGCTGTCAAATCTCGACGATTCATCAAATGAACTGTCGTAAATTCGAGAGCCATGACCAGAAAAATAAAATAACGCAACCTCACCCGGCTCGGGTTCTTCCACCATCACCTTCCTCAATGCAGCGAGTACTGCACTGCGAGAAGCTTTTTCATCGAGGAGCACCGTTGTCTTGCTCGTTTGCAACCCAAACCTTTCGGATAATACTTCCATCATGGCTGCGACATCATTGGGTGGGCCTTTGAGAACCGCAAGCCCAGCACTACTTGAAGCCTGGTAATTCCCAACGCCTACCAAGAGTGCATGGACGCGAGGCGGAATGTCTGCCGCCATGGTATACGACCCACCAGAAATCAATGCGAAGAGCACTATTAGCCGGGAGAAATAATTCATTGACTAGTCCTCGATGTTCGTATTATCACAAATTCTCGTGCCGAGCTCGGATCAGGAATAAACACCCGTGGTGTTTGCCCCCTATTCAGAAACTCGTCTGCGAACTCTGATCGATTTGACCATCTTTTTGGGTTGAGGCCTGCCAGGCCAGCATCCAACTCCTTTGGTGTTTCCGATTGAGCGAATTCAAGCCACTCTCGAACAGTTACGAAGCCATCCTGGTTTCCATCCGCTTCTCCGCTCAACCCACGTTCAAAAAGTACGTACGAGAAAACGCCATGCCCAAGTCGCTGTAACTCGTGCGCAGCCTGAGTGCTTTGTGAGGCGCTCAGAATGAAAATTGCCTTGTCGTAGGCTAGCTGAGCCAGACTGCGGCCGGCGAGTGGCCCTGCACGCGCGTCTACTTGATCAAGTGCCTGACCAGATTCACACGCATCAATAATGATGACAGCGCGGTCTGCCTGTAGAGACTCCAATGCGACTCGAATCTGATCAGCGGAAACGGTACCGTCTGCGAGCCCGGCCCCTACGACTGCATTTGCTGCTATCAGCCTATAGTCGCCGGCAAAACCACCTCCATGGCCTGCGAAGTAAATGAAAACAGCGTCTGACGGCGTGCTACGTCGTAAGCCTACAAGGGCACCAGCCTGAACGGGATCATGTGATCCGGCGAGTATCTTCAGGCCTCTTATAATTTCTGACGAAGTTGCATCCTTGTCGAGCAGCATAGCTGTATTAACGGTGGCGTATTGCCCTGACGCTTGCAATGCCGAGACAAGTTTTGTCTGTGCCAGGGATGCATCCGGAACAGCAAACGTCAGCTCTGACTCTTGGGGAGAGTACCTGTTGACGCCTATGACAAAAACAAAAGCGTTCCGGGCGGACTTGAGGCTTGAACCTCCGAAAACCCGCACTTCGGTTTCCCTACTTCGAAGTCCGGAGGAAGAAAAGCAGTACGCAGAGAGAAGGTTTTCACCTTCTAGGAGAGGAAGCGTTGCTTTGATTAGGGCCACACCATTCTCAGCAGTTGTGGGAAAAACGGATTCTATCAGTCGCCGATTTCGAAACACTCTGCATTCCCCGACTCCGTCCCCTCTGCCACGAACTTCCGCCTCAAAGTTAATCGAAGGTGATTGGGCTACCTGGCGACCTTGAAGCTCACTATTCGTCTCATTTGGCTCAATCAGTGCCCAGGAAATTTGCTCTCCATTTTCATTCGTTCGCGAATCACCAAGCAGCTGAACGGTCGTTGATGATGGCAGTGCCGCACCACGAAAATAGTTTGATATTGGAGCGACAATATGGACTGTCGGAGGATTAAGTAGTTGTACCTCAACAGGTGAACTCAACATTGCTGAATCGTCAATCTTCATGGCTTGTGCAATCAATTGCGGTCGATAGGAAATTGCGAAAAAATTCGCCGGTTCTATGGCCACAAGGGGTGTTTGAGTCAACGTAGCCCGAAGGTCGTCCCACGCGGCGTAGGAACCATCAAAGCCGCCGGTCTCATCACGAGCAAGCCATCCACGTCGATCGAGACTGACCAGTTCCGCCAAGCGTTTACCGTCCTGGATACGGTAGAGGAATAGCTTTCCGTGACCAGACCCAAACGCCACTATTCCTGCGTCCTGACTTATTGCAACGCCGTTGATGGCACCACCGATCGAGATGTCTTGAGCGTTGTAGCTCTGGCCGTCCGCCGACCAAATACGCGCAGCACCTTCGGCAGTAGCCGCTACTCCACTACTGGTGCCGGATAACCAAGCGTATGATTGAGGAGAATCTTCGTAATCCATGATATTGGAATTGTCTGAGACTGACTTCATCGTCAAGCGCCGTAAGCTTCCATCTTGCGCATAGACGGGTACGCCCATTTGGGGCTCACTGCGTGAAACCTCCACTCCTGTCTGCGCGTTCAATTCAAGCGTTCCGTTATGGCCAAAAATCGTCAGCCGATCACCGGCGACGTTCATTGCTGCACTCATTGCCCCTACATTGGAAAAGGGGACATTCATGGTGGTACGATCATTATTATTAACAAAGGTTACACTGTGACGTCCCAGAATGGCTGAACGCTCCAAACTTCCCGCGACTACGCCTACGGGCTCCTTGGTTTCGAACGTGGACAGGACCACACCATTGGTAATGTTCACTATTTCGACAGCACCACTTTTATGTGAAATCAACAAAATTTCCGGACTGAGAAAAACCAAGCCAAGGACTCGCTCCTTGTCGAACTCAAGTGAGTTTGTAATTCCCTCGCCGGAAACATAGACAGCAGAATAACGCACCTGTGTTTCGACATCACTGAAAGCGGGTTCTGGAGGCGTTCTTACTCGTTTTAAAGGATCAAGCACACGGTACCAGTTTGAAGTCGGCTCCCACACGGCCGCACCTCCACCGGCGAAACCTGCTGCCAAATAGCGTCCATTAGGGCTGAACGCCACCGCAGAAATATCATCTGCATCAATACCCAGCGATGAGCGGTGAACAGGAGGCGACAGGATAATACGCTGTATAAGACCATTTTTCTGTCCAGCAAGTATCGAGTCGCCACCGTCTGCAATGAACGTAATGGGACTGTGACCAATAGTAAATGACTCAAGAGACCAACCATCGCCTTTCACGCGATAGATAATATTTCTTGCACTTCCCTCCCATATCGAATTGGAGTGCCCACCTGCGACAACCGAACCGTCCTTGGAGAAATATATAAAGTCCGGGGTCGATAACAACGGATGCTTGGCCAAGATCACGCCATCGATGAAGCGCCACACACGAAGTTCTTTATCGCCAAGATCCGCGACCAATGAGCCGTCATGAGATACCGCAAATATGCTTTGAGATCCTGTAGGAAGTGCCCTGGATTTACCAGTATCCAGATCAAGTCGCACCAACCGGTCCTTACGTCGGTATACCAATGTGTTGGCATCTGCAAAGTCCGCACATTCCGCATCTACCTGAAGAGTGACGTATAACCGCCCTGTCAGGGTGTCCCATACAGAAAGGAGCTTGTGAGCGGAAGAGATCAGCCATCTACCATTGGGAGAAATTAGCAGGCGTCCAGCTTGCCCCTGAAATTGTATTTCGGTACGCCCTGTGGCGAGGTCGATGACCTTTATCGTGGCATTGCCGCCGAGGATGGAAAGCGAATTCTCGTTGTTGTTGAGCGTAGCGATGGCAAGACGAGCTGGGTTGGACGGATCACTTGCCAATCCTGCCATTGGCGTATACTTTGACGAAGCGAACTCTGAAACCAATAATCCGCTTTGCTCATCCCAGACTTTAACCCACCCATCCATTCCGGCGCTTGCTACAAGCCCCAGCCCCTCTAATCTAGTCATCCCTGTGATTGGCAACGAGTGCGGGGTTGGCAGGACAATACGAAGTGTTCGATCTTCTTCGCTTCGCGACAACGGGATAGCCAGCAACAAGAAAAGAAAAGCTGTGATCTGAACTAAATTCCTAGGATTTAGCATCATCGCGATCCTCCCGGAGCAGCAATCCAAACCGATCCTTTACGACTGAAATGCCATCGCTGGTCGCCCAACATTACAATGACTTGGCCCTGATCAATGGAGACGCAGCAACTCTGTCCAAAAGGCTCATCATTACCTTCGGGTGCAAGTTTACTTTCCCACTGCCAGCCACCAGGTGAGTGGCGAAATACGTCTACCCGCCCTGGGAACACCAGACCATCTCCCGTGTTAATTCCGGAGGTCGTAGAGACTAGTAGCTCTCCTTGCGCGAAGAGTTGCCCCGTGAAGACATCCAGGGAGCCGGGAGGAGGCAGTACACGGGACGTAAATGACCAATCAGGTTGTTTACGGTAAACACGTGCTTCGCCAGCCCCTCCAACTATTATCTGGCTTTCGGCTATTGCAATTGTTTTCGCAAACCCACGAGCGCCTTCTATCTCTTCTGCTTGCGCTGACAGGTTGTCCAGATCGAAAACCCAGACACGCTGTTGCCGTTGCTCCAGCACCGCGAGCCACCTCCCGTCCGAGGCTATCTGGGAACCAAAACCACTGTAGGCCACTGGATGGGGGGATCGGAGTACTCGGACAACCTGCCAACTACCGGACCAGTGTTGGACGACAAGCAAAGATCCCGACTGAACGATTGCCGCACTGTCAGCCCAACTTGCATCTCCTATTTCCCAAACGACAACGTCTGACGATTCCGGAACTTCTTGTTCCTGCGTAGGATTGATGCATATGCGTAGATCACCAACCTCGAGCCAAGTGCGAGGGTCTGTCGCGTGTGGACCATTAGTAACTAACGCGCAAGGTTCTGCTGCCAGGCCTGACAATGCGAGTATTGACAAAATGCCTGCAACCAGAAAAATAAAATTTTTTTTCATGGTGACTGGAATTCCTCATTTTGCTTGACCATACTCGGCCAATCATGCCTGACATCAAAATGATAGCAGGCTCCATCATGTGCGCCACAAGAATTTGAGGAAAGTGACTATGGTCTGCGTGAATAGATCCTTCGCCGCACTTTTTGGCACAGTAACTATTTTTTTAATTTCCTCTTGCACTAGCATGAGTCCTAGAGAAGGGGACAACTCTTCAAATTCATCATCAGGGCTTCAAGTCGGTCTGGGAAAATGCGTGACAATTCAAGGAGCAACAGGAAAAGGCATAGGTCTTGCCGACACTGTGCTTACAGCAGTGGTCTCCAAGGGCGTAAACCTTTTAGGCAATGCTCTAACCGCTGCAGGCAACGATGAGACAACGAAGGAGATAGGTTCACGCAACCTGGCAGGAGGCAAAGCACTTTTCCCTGAATGTGTGCAAGTAGTACGTGGACGCTTCAGGACGGACACACCTCCTGCTACCGCTCCGTGGCTAAGTGAATACTCGTCTCAAGCAAATGCTTATGAGCTATTGAAAAACAACGGCATATGGCCAGCGGATCGGCCTGATTTTTTCTTCGAAGGGGCAATCGTTACCAGCGAGGACAAGACAGCCGTGACAATCCGACCTTTGCTGGCCGTCATGAACAAATCGAAAGACTCGAGAATGTTCAGCGGCAAGGAGAGAAACGTAAATGCATTCTTTGCGTTTTCCGTCGCCGGTGCCTCCCCCGATATAGAGACAAACCCAGCGGCAACAGTGGCGCTGGGCCCCATGTCGCCGGGAAAAATTCTACGTTTTCCCGCTACGGGCAGCGCATCCAACTCCTCAACACCTTATGAAGCCTCCTGGTTCACGCTTAGCGAAGCTGACGCGGCCAAGCCTCTCACGATGACAACACTTATCGCCGAAACCGAACCGGGGAACCCTTACTTTGCATTCATAGCATCCATTTTTAACGATGAAACCGTGAAAAAGGGGATCACTGACCGGGCAAATATCATCGTAGTTCCAAGTGCTCGGATTGCCGCTGAAGAAACAGAAGCATCTAAGCAGAAGGAAAACAAAAATGACGCAGACACCAAACTTGCTGATGCCATTGATAAATTAGCGACCTGCAGCGCCGGAGGCGATGGTTTATTTGGGAAAGGAAATGCTGCAAAAAAAGCACTTAGGGAGTACCTTGAAGCCGATGAAAAACTCTCTAATTCGGCCAATAAAATTCGAGATGAAGATATCGAACTTATTAATTTGCACAACCAGAACACCATAGCCGCCCGGTGCAACGACATATATGAAATCTTGACGGGACAGAGACTGTAACGCGAGCCGAACGGGTCTCCGAGCGAGCGTTGTGCGCGCGCTCGGAGACCCGTTGGCATTATATATACTCTACCTCTGACTATGATCGCCCCCACACAGTTCCGCCTCTGGTCGTCACCAACAAAAAGTGATGCTCGCTAAAGGCTTGCGCCAGGGTGTATCTGCTTCATTAACTTCGGTGCCACGCTTCACGAGACGGCTGTTTCTCGTTACGGACTGCCTTCCACTAACGGCAGCTAAGGGTCGATAGCAGCCTGAGACCATAGGCAGGTATCGGCCACAGCAGCTACTTCAAGAGAATCTTAGCAATCTATTCTAAGAATAGCGTTGCCACCATCATTCAGAGCAGCTTCCCATCGAGATATCGCTATAGAAGTTGGCCCAACCACCGTATCAATCATCTCCTGTCGCTTGGCATTGTAATGACTTAATAACTCATTTCTTTTTGAGGTTACCGTACCAAGATCATCAAGATACTGCGACTGTGTCCCATGATCGTAGAAACGACCCATTTGATAGGGTTCCCTGCACTCTATCATGCATCGCGAACAAGGCGGCTTTACTGTCCAGGCCTCAATCGATGTAACGGCAGCTATGCGTGTATTCCATACTTCTACCGCCTGATTCGCGAAATTCTGAACTATTGGAATAGTTCTTGCTATGAGATCTCTAGCGCGCTTGAGTTCCCCTATGTCTTTTCTCGATTTGTACTTGACTAGATGGACCAGAAGCTTAAAGCTGGCGGCGGAAATGTACGGAAAGATAGCCACAAACCCAATCCCTTCGCTTCCAGTATAGGCATCTGCGCTTTTGCCTTCAGCTAATGTTAGACGCGCATCTTCTTTGATATTGGCCCCTTCATAGTCTTCAAGATGCATCTTGACAGCACTTAAGGAAGCTTGGATTTCATCAATTCTGCTATCCAATATTGCCTTTGACGTATGCGCATTAATTTCTTGAATAGCATCTCTAACAATGCTTTCAAACCTACCCGCGAGTTGATCAAGCTGCGACCTGAGGCTTTCACCATCAAGGTACGCTTTGGCTATGTTGGCGATGATCGATATCATGCCACCGGTAGAGGTAGGCTCCAACATTATGGAGGCGAGTTGCTGCTCTACCGCCCCAGCGTGCATGGGTTGCTTGCCAATGTCTGCCGTAATGCTTTGATTATTTATGCTGAATCCAGTGATCTCGAATAACTCCACCTTTACATCCTCCACCTAAAATAATGCGCAGAGCTAAACTCATCCATGCCCATCGGATTGATTGTTAGGTGCGCTCATGGATAATGTTAGCCGGGGGGAAGATATGCGAATATATTCTTTCACAGGAAGCTATAGAACCATTTGCTATAGAGCTGTTTTGCTAGCGCAAGTGAAGGATTGCTAGGAAAGGACGGAGCTCATGATAGAGGAAGCTAGTTTGAATTTTATAAAAACTGGTACTGAATCACCCGTAATTTCGCAGATAGCTTGAACGCACACTTTTGGCCAATTGCTGCCTTTCGCCACCGGCAGCGATGGGTTGATAGCTGCCGGTAGCGGCCAATCACTTTCGTCCCAAGGCAGACACTCGCGTCGCTCACGCCTGAGCTCTACCCGTCCAGCCCTGCCCCTCAGTTCCGTCATCAGCACTCTACGACGAAACACCTGAGTCAGCCCCTCCAGCACGCCCCCCCTAATGCCGCCTCAGCCTCAACCCGCGCTTGAATCCACTCAACAAACGCACGCACCTGCGCCCGACACATGTTCTCCCCACGACCAACCAGGTAATAAGCAAACCGCGAGGGCCAGGCCCGATCCACCGCCACCACCAACCTGCCACTTCGCAGATCCTCTTCTGCGAGCTGCGCCTGTACCAAAGCAATACCCTGCCCACTGACAGCCGCACGCACCAACAGCAGATCCTCATCAAAGCTCGGCCCCCGGCGGCTACGGTGATCGGGCTCGACACCATGAGCCTGCAACCACAGCGTCCAGTCGGCACGCTCGGCATCCTGCAGAAGTGGGTAGTGCAGGCAGTCCTGCGGCTCGTCCAGGGCCGGCCCGCCAGCAAGCAGACCAGGGCTGGCCACCGGCAGCAGCACAGGCGCCAGCAGCGGTATCGACTCCAGCCCCGGGTAATCGCCCAGGCCATGACGCAAGGCAATATCAACAGGCTCCCGGTGCAGGTCGACAAGCTCGGCCGTGGACTGCACCTGCACGTCGATCTCCGGATGCAGCGCATTGAAGTCCGCCAACCGCGGCACCAGCCAGCTGGACGCGAATGACGGCTGGGTACTGATCGTCAGGGTGTTGGCCCGTGTCAGGACTTGAAGATCGAGCAGCGCGCTTTCGATCTGGCCAAACCCACGCGACAGCCCCGGATACAGACTTGCGCCCGCCTCTGTGAGCTGCACGCCATAGCGGCTGCGGGTCAGCAAGGTAACCCCGAGGCGATCCTCCAGCAGGCGAATCTGTTGACTGATAGCACCCGGGGTCACGCCCATGCGCTCGGCGGCGGCCTTCAGGCTGCCCAGGCGAGTGGTTTCGGAAAAGGCACGCAACGCAAGCAACGGCAACACGGCACCCATGCAATACCAACCTTAGAAAAACTGATTTGAGCAAGTGGAATGATCGTTCGTAAACCACCTGGATGATACCTAGCATAGCGTTGTGCCAGAGACATTCGAATCAGTTTTATTAAGGTGAACAACATGACGGACCCTGCGTTTGTGCTTTACACCGACAGCTCCCCCAACGGTTTCAAGATCACCATTGCCCTCGAGGAGCTGGGGCTGCCTTATCGCCTGGTCCACGTGAACATCGACCTGGGCGAGCATCGCCACGAAGACTTCCTGGCACTCAACCCGGCAGGCCGCATCCCGGTGCTGGTAGACCGCAAAGCCGGCATCGTGCTGTTCGAATCAGCCGCAATACTGTTGTACCTGGCACAACACAGCGGCCAGCTGCTCGAACAGGCCGCGCAACCGCGTTGGGCGGCAATCACCTGGCTGATGCACCACAGCGCCAGCATGGGCCCGTTGCTGGGTCAGCGCGTGCACTTCGAGTGCTTCGAGCCCATCCCCAATCCTGCGGCGCAGAAGCGCTACCGCGCCCTCACCGAGGATGCCTTCGCACTTTTCGACCAGCAGCTTGCAACCCGCCCATGGTTGGCCGGCGAATCCTATTCGATTGCAGATATCGCCAGCTTCGCCTGGCTGCACATCGCCGAGATCGTTGGCTTCGACTTCAGCTCCTACCGCCACCTGAATCGCTGGTACCGACAGATCGAGCAACGTCCCGCCGTGCAGCGCGGCATTCGTCTCCCGGCGCCAGCCACCGGCCCCTGACTCCCAAACCAAGGAATGTCCATGACCCCTATCAGCACCCAGGGCGCCAGCGCCGATGCCTTCGCCCTGCATCCCGGTTACCGACGTATGTTCGCCCACGGTCAGTTGACTCTGGGCATCTTCCTGCCGCTTCGTTTCTATGACGGCGATATGAGCGTGCTGCACGGGCAGGCGCAACTGGTCAGCGAGATCGACCGCCTGGGCTTTGCCGCCGCCTGGGTACGTGATGTGCCCTTGTACGACCCTGCCTTCGGTGATGCCGGCCAGGTATTCGATCCGTTCACCTACCTGGCCTATCTGGTAGCCCATACCCGCAGGATCACCCTGGCAACCGGCAGCGCGATTTTCACGCTGCGCCACCCCATCGACCTGGCGAAAGCCGCGACCAGCGTGGACTGTTTGTCTGGTGGACGCCTGGTGTTGGGCATCGCCTCGGGCGATCGACCGGTGGAGTTTCCGGCCTATGGCCTGACCCATGACGGTCGAGGGGAGCGCTTCGCGCAGAGCGTGGACTACTTCCGCCGACTGCTGGCCGGCCATCCTGCACCGATCCATTCGCCACTGGGACAGCTTGATGGCGCCCAACTGCTCCCCAAAGCCGTCACTGGACGGATCCCGCTGCTGGTGACCGGTTCATCGCGCCAGTCCTTGCAATGGCTTGGCGAGCAGGCCGACGGCTGGATCACCTACCCCGACGCCACCCACAATATCCTTGGGCCTCGGCGCCTGGCCGAGAAGATCAGTGCCTGGCGGGCGCTCATTCCCGGCGGAGGCTTCCGCCCGCATGTCACCAATGAATGGATCGACCTGGATGAAGACCCGACCTTCCCGCGCACGCCGCAACAAGGTGGCTACGTGTTGCGCACCGGTCGAAACGGCCTGATCGATCTGCTGCATGAGTGGCGTGACGCCGGGGTCAATCATGCGGCACTGGGCATGCAGATGGCGCGGCGCCCGCCGTTGGAAATCATCCAGGAACTGGCCGAAGAAGTGCTGCCGCTGTTTCCTGCGCTGGCAGGTCCGGAACCTCATGCGCAAGCCTGGTAGCCGAGGCCAGACCATCACTGACGGCTGATACCGACCTTGCGCGGCGCCGCAAGTCAGAGGTTGAAGCGCGGGCAGCCGCCCCGTAACGAAGGGCGGCGTTGGCTTACCTTTTTGGCTTTACCCGCGCAGTGCGGCGGGCAGATCAGGAAGGGAACAGCTTACTCAGACAGCTGAGTTTTTTCTTGTAGGAACGTCGGGCTTGCAGCGCCTCTTCCAGCGTCACCGCGACGAAGCGAGCCTTCTGGTTGGGTTGCATCTGGCCGACCAGGTCGAGATCAGCACTGATCACCGTGCCGATCATCGCGTAGCCGCCACCGGACACTGCATCGCGGTGCAGAATGATGGGCTCGAGCCCTGCCGGCACCTGGATCGAGCCGATCGGGTAGCAGCTGTCGACGATGTTCGAAGGATCGGAACCGGCGCCGAACGGCTGCTCGCGAGGCTGGAAGCTCAGCGGGCTGCCACCCTTGAAGCGATAGCCGATGCGATCTGCCTCCGAGCCGACGGTCCAGGCTTCGGCGAAAAAGCTGTCCGCCGCCGCCAGGGTCAGGCGCTCGTAGTACAGCCCCGGTACCACCCGCAGGGTGATCTCCCCTCCCAGCGACTGACGCAAGGCCATGGGCAGACTCGCCCCGGCACGCCCCTTGCCGCTGGCGGCGCCGATCGGCAGCTCATCCCCAATCACCAGCCTGCGTCCCTGGAAACCACCCAGCGCCCCCAGCGCATAGGTGGAACGACTGCCGAGCACCACCGGCACATCGATACCGCCGGCCACCGCCAGATAAGCCCGCGCGCCAGCCTTGGGAAAATCGAAACGCAGCACTTGCCCGGCCTTCACTTCGAAGGCGGTGTCCAAGTGCATGTCCACGCCATCGACCTTCGGCGTCATCTGCGCACCACATACCGCCACCAGGGCGTCCTGCTGAAACTCCAGCTCCGGCCCCAGCAAGGTGCACTCCAGCGCCGCCGAATTGGCCGGATTGCCCACCAACTGGTTGGCCGCGCTCAGGGCGTACTGGTCCAGCGCCCCGGAAGGCGGGATACCCAGATGGTAGTAGCCTTCGCGGCCGAGGTCCTGCACCGAGGTGGCCAGACCGGGTTTGAGCACCTTGATCATGCCAGCACCTCCTGCAGCGACTTGGGATAGCCGATCGGGTCGGCGAGAAACGCATCGAGCGAGAACTCCACTGGACGGATGCGCAGATCGAAGCGCCCGGCTTCGACCTCGGCCACGGCGTGGTCATAGGCATCGCGGTCCATCGGCTTGAACTGCACGATGTCGCCGGGACGGAAGAACACCATGTGTTCCTTCAGGTACGCCAGGTTCTGCTGCGGGTCGTAGATCGGTGCCGGGGTGACGCCAAACATCTGGTAGCCACCGGCGCCACGTACCGAGTAGATGCAACCGAAGCAGCCGCCATGGCCCAGGGTCAGTTTCGGCGTGTCGGTACGCGGTCGCAGGTACTTGGGCACCTGCAACTGGCGCTCACGCTCGACCATCTGGAACATGAACGGCAGGCCCGCCACGAAACCCACCATCGAAACGAACCACGGCGCGCCACTGTGGGCGGCGATGAACGCCTCGACGTCGGCCAAGCCGTTGATGCGCGCGGCGTACTCCAGGTCCGTGGCATTCGGGTCCTGGTGGCGGTCGCGAAAGCGCATCAGGGTTTCGTGGGTCCAGGGATCGTTGTAGAGCACCGGGATCTCGATTATCCGGGTGTGCAGGGTGCGCTCGGCCACGGCCTGGGCCTCGGCCCCCTTCACCGCTTCAAGCAGATCGGCCGGGGCGATGCGATCCGGGTCAAAGCGGATCTGGAACGAGGCATTGGCCAAGCACACGTCGAGCACGCCATCGAGGGCCAGACGCTCCACCGCGCGGGTGACCGCCATGCCCTTGAAGAAGGCTTCAAGGGACATGCTGTCGCTGACTTCGGCAAACAGGTGTTCGTCGGCGCCAAAGCTGTAGCGAATCGGACTGCTCATGCTGCACCTTCACTGCGGCGCTCGGCCAGCCAGGTTTCCAAAGTGCCGGTGTGAAAATCGGCGGTGTGCAACCAGGGTTGCTCCAGCAGTTCGCCGTGCAACGACAAGGTGCTGGCCATGCCGGTGAGCGTGGTCTGCTCGACCGCCAGTCGCGCGCGGGCCAGGGCTTCGGTGCGGTCACGGCCATGAACAATCAGCTTGGCCAGCAGCGAGTCATAGTATGGCGGCACCCGGTAGCCTTCATAAAGATGGCTGTCGACACGCACGCCCCCGCCTTGTGGCCAGTTCAGCGCTTGCACAAGCCCTGGGCTTGGGAAGAAATCCCGCGCGGGGTCTTCGGCGTTCAGGCGCATCTGCAGGGCTGCGCCGTTGATCTCGATATCGCTTTGCTTGAGTCCCAGTGGCTCGCCACCGGCAATGCGCAACATGGCCTGGACCAGGTCGATACCGGTGATCAGCTCGCTGACCGGATGTTCCACCTGGATCCGTGTGTTCATCTCGATGAAGAAAAACTCGCCGGTGGCGTCGTCGTACAGGTATTCAAGGGTGCCAGCGCCCTTGTATCCCAGCGCCTCGGTCAGGCGCACGGCGCTCGCGCACAGGGCCTCGCGCTGCTGCGCATCGAGGACCGGCGACGGCGCCTCTTCGAAGATCTTCTGTCGACGGCGTTGCAGCGAACATTCGCGCTCGAACAGGTGAACCGCCTGCTTGCCGTCGCCCAGCACCTGCACTTCGATATGCCGGGCCTTGCCGATGAAGCGCTCCAGGTACACCGCGCCATTGCCAAAGGCGGCCTGGGCTTCGCGCTGGGAACGGGGGAATTCTTCGCGCAACTGTTGCAGGTTTTGCGCCAGGCGAATGCCGCGTCCGCCGCCTCCGGCCGAGGCCTTGATCAGCAGCGGGAAACCGACGGAGCTGGCGGCTTCGACCGCCGACTCCACATCGAACAGTTCATCGGCAGAACCGGGCACCACCGGCACGCCCGCCGCTTGCGCGGTGCGCCGAGCTTCGGCCTTGTCACCCATGCGGCGGATGGTCTCGGGGCTTGGGCCGACGAAAATCGCGCCAGCCGCGAGTACTGCTTCGGCGAATTCGGCGTTTTCCGAAAGAAAGCCGTAACCGGGGTGCACCGCGTTGGCCCCGGTGGCCTTCAGGGCACCGAGCAAGGCCTCGACATTGAGGTAGCTCTTGTCAGCGCGGGCCGGGCCGAGGATGTGCACTTCGTCGGCCATGCGCGCGGCCTGGGAATCGATGTCTGCTTCGCTGCACGCCGCCACGGTTGGAATCCCGAGCGCTTTCGCGGCACGGATGATCCGCACGGCGATCTCGCCACGGTTGGCGATCAGCAGTTTAACAATGCCTTGGGTCATGGTCGTGCCCTCACGCGTCTTCGAGTGTCGCGATGACCTGACCCGGCTCCACCGGATCACCGTCTTCGACCAGAAACGCGTTCAGGCGCCCTGCCGTACCCGCGGTCAGTTCGGAAAACTGCTTCATGACCTCTATCAGGCCAATCACCGTGTCGGCGCTAACGCTGGCACCGGCCTCGACGTAGTTCGGCGACTCCGGAGTGGCTTTGCGGTAGAAAGTCCCCGGCAATGGGGTGATGACTGTGTGCTGCGCCATGTCTGTTCCTCTTGGAATAGTTGTAGAAAGGCAGGCAAAAAATCTGTGTGTCGAGCAAACCCTGGCGTCTGCGTGCCAGGTGTCTTCGGTTGCGTTATCGCGGTGCGCGCACCTGGATCCCCGCGCCATCGAGCGCTTTGCGGGTGGCCTCGACCAGTGCCAGGGCACCGGGTGTATCGCTGTGCAAGCAGATGGAATCGAACTCGATCGCCAGGTCTTCACCCTCCACCGTGCGCACCACGCCTTGCTGGCAGGCACGCAGTACCCGCGCAGCGACTTGCGCGGGGTCGTAGGCACGCACATTGCGGGTGAAGACGATGGAGCCGCTGAGGTCGTATTCGCGGTCGGCGTAGAACTCGCGGATCACCGGTTGGCTCAGCTCCGTGGCGATACGCCAGATCGCCGAGTCGGGCATGCAATACAGCAGCAGCTCGGGCTCCAGGCGCTGCAGGTTTTCCACCAGCAAACGCGCCGCTTCCTCGTCCCGGGCCAGGTGCATGTACAGCGCACCGTGGGGTTTGATGTGTTGCAGGGCTACGCCTTGAACCCGGGCGAGCTCACGCAGGGCGCCCAGCTGATACAGCATGTCGTCCACCAGCTCCTGGGCCGATGCATGGATGTGGCGGCGGCCGAACCCGACCAGGTCGCGAAAGCCCGGATGGGCACCGACGGCCACGCCCAGGCGCTTGGCCTGCTCGACCGTGCGACGCATGGTGCCGGGGTCGCCGGCATGGAAACCGGTGGCGATGTTGGCCGAGCTGATGAAGCCCATCAGTTCGTTGTCGACTCCGTCGCCGATCGTCCACGGACCGAAGCCTTCGCCCATGTCCGAATTGAAATCTACTGCCTGCATGACACGTGCTCCTGACGCTTGTGACTTCATGCAGAGCACGTTAAGTTCCAGCCAACCCCTTGGGAAGATCTATTATCCGAGGGGATATCTTCTGAAAATCAGATACCTCATCAAGCGGAGTGTTCATGTCACTGACCCTGCGCCAGGTTCGCTACTTCGTCGCCACGGCCGAGATCGGGCAAATCTCCCAAGCTGCGATTCATCTGAATATTTCCCAGTCGGCGGTGACCACTGCGATCAAGGAACTGGAGGGCATGCTCGGCACGCTACTGTTCCAGCGCTCGGCCCAGGGCATGAGCCTGACCGATGCCGGGCGGCACTTTCTCAATCGGGCCTACGTGATCTTGCGCAGCGTCGACGACGCCCTTAACAGCCCGCTGCCGGACATTCGCGCCACCGGCCTGTTGCGGGTAGCGGCCAGTTACACGGTGATCGGCTACTTCCTGCCGCACCACCTGCAACGCCTGGAACACTGGCACCCGGACGTGGCCATCGAGGTGCACGAGCGGGAGCGCCAGGCCATCGAGCAAGGCCTGCTGGAAGGCGAATTCGACATGGCGGTGGTGCTGACCTCGAACCTGACCCACCCGGACATCGTTTCGAAAACCCTGTTCAATTCCGAGCGCCGGCTGTGGCTGCCCAGTCATCACCCGCTGTGCGAACGCTCGGCCGTGAGCCTTGCCGACGTCACACAGGAGCCCTTCATCCTGCTTACCGTCGACGAAGCCGAACAAAGCGCCATGCGCTACTGGGAACATGCCCACCAGCAGCCCAACGTGCGAATCCGCACCAGCTCTGTGGAAGCGGTGCGCAGCATGGTGGCCAACGGCAGCGGCGTGGCGATCCTCTCCGACCTGGTACACCGCCCCTGGTCGCTGGAGGGTAAACGCATCGAAACAGTGACCATCACCGACAAGGTCACCCCCATGAGCGTCGGCCTGGCCTGGCATCGCGAGCGGGAATTCAGCCCGGCGATGCACGCGTTCCACAATTACTTCCACGACGCCTTCCTGGCGCCGCAACAACTTTCAGCACGGCGCTGAAAGCAAGGAAAGCCTAGCCGGGTGATCGGCGGACGTGAGGACTGTTTTCTCAGAGAAATGAGCGTACTCGCTGCCATCCCTTCCAGCACTCTTCTGGAGCGATGTCCTCGTAACCCCTCTCTTTTTCCAACGCGACGGCGACACTGAAGGGTATTGCTGTCGCGGTTGCATTATCGCGAATCTCAAGCACCTCACCCTCGCTGAGCTGTGAGCCTTTGCGATCCTCCGCCGCCTTAAGCAGGGATACAAGCGCCGGAACAAAAACGAGACACAGCGGATCTGTGGACAAAGGTTTGCCTCTTGCGAAGTTAATTGGGACTAAGGATGCAGCTTATAGACCCGGGCAAGCACACGCAAAGCCCAACCCCACCTTGGCTGCTTTGCCAGGCAGCCCCGACGATTCGCTATGGGTCGATAGGGCTCACTCGAGAATGGCCGCTTTCAACCCATTGCTGCCGCTCGCGAGAACCACGAAAATCTGCATTCGCTTGATGAGGTGACGCATGGCAACCATAGAAATATCAGAACTCGCCGACTGGAAACTGTTCGAGACCGTGGCTCAGAAGCTTGAGCACGGAATAGGCGGTTACTGGAATGAAAAAGCCGACGGACTTGATCAGCGCTACTGGAGCCTGATCGCTGGCGAACACACGCTTACCCTGCACCTTGAGCACTACCTAGGCATTTCAGTATTTGTATCTGATAATTCCTATGAGATAGTTCAACGAGTGCGTGCATTGTTTGAGTAGGCGCGTAATGGGCAGCGGCTGACGACAGGCAGACGTCGGTCAATACGGTCACTACCATTCAAAGCACGCCAGTAAGTATTCGGGAGAAGTAGATGAGCGGGGATTTCACCTATGTATGGTTACTGCCGCTGCTGGAAAAGCCATTAGGGGAAGGTACGCAAGAGTTGCCCCGTGCGATAAAGGCCCTTGGAGAAAAATGCATACTTCCTGGCGACATAGCGTTACAACCGCTGGTCGTTACAGCGCTGACGTCACATTCTGACTATTGGTCGGGATTAGCGCTCAAATGGTTGGAGGATGGTTTCCCCATGGATCCCGAGCTGAAAACGCTCTTGATTCAGAGCTCCGAAGATCGGACGCTGTCTCAGTCTCGACGCCACAGGGCACGTAAGCTTGCCTGTCGACAACGGTCAGGAAACTGAACCCATAGCAGCCTCCAAGGGCGAAGCACACCCAGAAGCTACTATGTGAAGGTGACTATAGCTCTGGGGCGATTCAGGCCGATAAACTATTTAGGCTCCACACTCAATAACCTACACACGCCACAGGGATGCACCGATGACATTGACTGACTTGCAACAGTTGTCCGCATCACAAAGTGAACTCGTGCTTCCTTATCCCCGCGCGGTTGAAGCTTTGCAAATCATGGAGGCAACCGGCGCTACCCTGCTGGGCTGGGAGGGATGGTTGCGCTATCCAGACGGCAGCCTGGGACATTCCGATATTCACCAAGGCACCACAGATCCTTCAGCGCTTTCTTCATCAGAAACGTATATCTGGGCAAACACCACCATGAATCTGGCCCAAAAGGAGCACGAAATACAAAACGGGACTACCGGTATCAAGCTACTTTTTTGCATCACTGCGGATGTCTGAAACCACCTACCCCGCGCAACTGTAGTCGATTAGTTTCGTCGAGCGGTCGCCCCCTAAAGCGAGTCATTTCCGTGCTAGCGCTGTCGTCACGAGGGTAATCATGAACTCAATACTGAATCGCCCCTGATTTGGTAGCTAACTTAAGCTACAAGAAAAGCTTGCCAAGCCACAGATAACCCCCGTCGTTGGCCGACTGCGGCCTTCCACTAATGACCGCTTCCGGCCTGGCGCGGATGGCCGCCATCATGACAAACCAGGCGCACAGACCACTTCAGTCCCGCGTGCCTCCAGTTAGGATGTAGGGTGCCTGCGAATCTGCGAGTGGTTGAGCCCTGTTAATAAGGCTTCGAATTAATTTCTGCTCAATGGACGTTAGAGGCTGCCTACCTAGATTGAAGTCAGATCCTCCAGGATTGACGTGCATGAAGAACAGGCCGATGAAGTTTTCATCTTCTTTGTCTACCAGCATTTCCATGTAGGTCTCGTTAGACGCGGTCACAGCCAGATAAATCAGACCTTCAACTGTTGCCTTACCGCACCAGCGCACCTCATTCAATAGCGGGGTGAAGCCTTGATCCGTGGCGGTCACCGGCAGCTTCCAGGTGTTTGCATCTGCTGGAAAAGTTTTCAGCGCAGGTAACAGCCTTTCACGAGCAAGAATCCTGAACGTGTGCCGGTATTTTCCCTGATGAATGAGATGCGGGTTGCCGCCTGATGGCGATACCAAAGCCGCTTCGCTGGAGACGTTCGCGGTCAGCAAGTAGCTGAGAGCTATTTCCGAGGGCTGCTCGCTCCAGCCATTGATATCTGACACTGGGGGTGTCCAGAGAAGACGCACGGTATCTCCCGCACGGGGCCGGTCATTTTTGTCGAAATAAGCACACGCGTTGCCACCGATATCTGGCAAAAGCTCGTCCAAGGTAACCGTTGGAGCGCTGTGGTCAATTTTTGGCCCATTTGGCCAGAACGTTGGCCAATAGATATCCACGGATAGCGCGTCCTTCAAAAGGTGGTGATACTGCTCACTTCCAAGTCTGCAATCGTATGGTTGATGAGCTTTTTGATCAATGCAGTAGAACCTGATTGGCGTCTTTTGACCAGTCTGCACAGCGCATCTCGCCTAAGTCGTTTACGTTTGATCGTGTCCCAGGAAGTGGTGTAACTGAACCAGCCAAAGGCGCCTCGACAAGCACCCTACTCTCGCCTCTCAAATCGTCGTCTGCTCAGGAACAACCCTATACCGACCGGCACTGCAAGGGCAGACATCAATCCCAGGTCAAAGCCCTGCAAACGGGCCTGGCTCAGCGCCACACAACCCATCAGCCCAGCAATGACCAGCGCAACGCCTAGCCACTTACGCAGCAGGTACGGTTTCATGAACCGTTCAAACAGAAAAGCCAGCGCAACGAAGACGACTGCCTGGGTAATCTCGGACATGTGCACTTCCTCTCAAGCCCTGATGATCAGTGATTCGGCAGTACGCTGCGGGCCAATCCCACCATTCACCTGAGCCTGGATGCTCACGACTACGTCGCCGGCATGGTAAGTGGGTAAAACCTCATTGACGTAAGAGCGCACACCCATTCCTACAGCAGTACCGGCGGCGAGCCCTGCTACTGGCCCGGCCAGATTGCCCACGGTACGAGCAGCCCCACCAGTTAGCAATGCTGGTGCGCTGGGTATTGAGGGTGTCTGCTTGTTGACGGGTCAGCGGTTTGGAAATGCCGACCATCATCACACAAGGCAGGTACTTGGCCTGCATCTTGTCGTATACCTCTACGACTTTGCTATTCACCCATCAGGCCAGTCCTGCCCTGCGCCCTTCTGCATTCTTGTCGCTACCCAATTAATCCCATATGATACTAAGTCTCATTTGCACCCATTCCGTGGCAGCTCATGGCATCCATCGATACCGCTCAGCTCACTGCTCTCTACCAACAGCAACACCGCTGGTTGCGTAGCTGGCTGTATCGGCAATTGAGCTGCTCACACCGCGCCGCTGATTTGATGCAAGACACCTTCATGCGTCTGCTGGCCAGCAACGAGGCGCTCGAAATCCGCCAGCCTCGGCCTTTTCTGGCTAAGGTGGCACGCAGTGTCCTGTCCAACCACTACCGCCGCGCACGCCTGGAAAAAGCCTATCTGGAGGCGCTCCAGACCGAAGACCAAAGCGTGCTGCCGGATCTGGCGACCCAGCTGATTATTTTCGAGACGCTGGTTCGACTCGACGAAGCGCTGTGCGAACTCGATGTCGCCGTCAAAAAGGCTTTTCTCTGGTCGCAACTCGATGGGATCAGCCACGCAGAAATTGCCGAGCGGCTGGGTATTTCAATCGCTACCGTCAAGCGCCATATCATCAAGGCGGGTGCGCGATGCATGCTGGTGACGGAAGCACTGTAATGACTATCACCGCCAACACCTTTGGCCGAGAGCCCGCGCTATCGCCGAAAATGTGTGAGGAGGCGATGGAATGGTGGCTCGATATGCAGGAGGCCAATTTCGATTCACCCGCACAGGCCGCTTTCATGGCATGGCGTCGTGAACACCCCTTGCATGAGCTGGCCTGGGAAAAAGCCTTGGCGCTGGGGGAGCAGCTCGATTCATTGCGCACCCAAGGCGATCCAGACCTCGCTCGACAGGCCCTGTTGCTCCCCTCCCAGGAAGGGCTGAGCAGGCGTCGGGCAATAAAGGGCCTGGCCTTGCTGTTGGCTGCAGGTAGCGGTGCCTGGTTGAGTCGAGACAGCGAGTTGGTATCGCGCATGAGTGCCGACTACACCACGGGTGTGGGCGAGCAGCGACGTGTTGCGCTGGCCTCGGACCTGTCGCTTGAACTCAATACCCGTAGTGCGATAAATGCTCGCGCGACTGACCAGCGCTGGCACCTGCGATTACTCAGCGGCGAGGTCTTGATCAACACGGCCTTGAACCCGGCGCTGTTTATCGAAACCGCTCAGGTTCGGGCGCAGGCGTCCTCGGCGCGTTTCACGATGCGGCAGTTTGACAATGGCTCGACCCAGCTGGCGGTCTATCGTGGCTCGCTTGAAGTCATCCCGACTCAAGCCGGCACCTGGACCACCCTGCAAGCCGGACAGCTGGCGCGTTTCGGGCCGCTCGGGATGCTCGATCAGGGTGCAATGCAAGCATCCGCTCCCGCCTGGGCCGAAGGCATGATCGTCGCCAACGGCCAACCGCTTCAGGCGTTCCTCGATGAGCTTGGCCGGTATCGTCATGGGCATCTGGGGTGCGACGCCGCCTTGGCCAATCTGCGCGTATGGGGTACCTACCCGCTGGCAGACAGCGATCGAATCATCGATGCCGTCGCCCACACACTGAAACTGGACGTACAGCGTTTCACTCGCCTGTGGGTCAACTTGCGTCCCCTGCCCGCTAACGTTTGAAGTTTTTTGCGTCCTCGATGAGCCGTTTTGATTTCTGGCGAGACTCATAGGCCATACATCAAAAATCATCGGGAAACTTCACATGCATCATCGCAGTATTTCCTCCTACTACGTAACCTCGCTCGCCACTACCGCGGCGGTTCTGCTCGCCACTTCATCGCCAGCCTGGGCAGCCGCCGATAGCCGCGTGCAGCACTACGAAATTGCCCCGGCGCCACTGGGCGCTGCGCTCAATCAACTGGGCCAGCAAGCCCATTTGTTGTTGTCGTTTCCCAATGAGTTGATTGCCGGGCGAAACAGCCCTGGTTTGAGTGGCGATTACACGGTCCACGGTGCTTTACAGGCGCTACTCGAGGGCAGCCAACTGATTGCGGTTCGCCAGCCGGATGGGCGATACACCCTCCAGCGCGCACCGGCCCCTGCCGCCCTGGAGCTGCAGAGCATTTCCATTTCGGGCAAGGCTCCCGGGTCGACTACAGAGGGCACCGGACTCTACACCACCTACTCATCCAGCAGCTCGACCCGTCTGAACCTGACCCCCAAGGAAACCCCGCAGTCACTGACCGTCATGACCCGCCAGCGCCTGGATGACCAGCGCCTGACCAATCTCAGCGATACCCTCGATGCCACACCAGGCATCATCGTGCTGCGCGACGGACAGGGTGCCGAATCCGACGGTTACTTCTCCCGGGGCTTCGAGATCCAGAACTTTGAAATCGATGGTGTGCCCACCGTCAAGCGCATGGACAATTACACCCAGAGCATGGCCATGTATGACCGTGTGGAGGTGGTGCGCGGTGCTACCGGCCTGATCAGCGGCCTGGGCAGCCCTTCAGCGACGATCAACCTGATCCGCAAGCGCCCGACCGCCGAGGCTCAGGCCAGCGTCACCGCTGAAGCCGGCAACTGGGACCGCTACGGTACCGGCTTTGATGTGTCCGGCCCGCTGACCGAAACCGGCAACGTCCGCGGTCGACTGGTCGCCGACTTCAAGACCGAGCAGTCCTGGATCGACCGCTACAAGCAGGACTCGCAACTGATCTACGGCATTACCGAGTTCGACCTGACTGAAGACACCCTGCTGACCATGGGCTTCAGTTATCAACGCACAGACGTCGACTCGCCCATGCGCTCCGGGCTGCCGACCCGCTTCACCGACGGCTCTCGCACAAACCTCAAACGCTCGCTCAATTCAGCTCAGACCTGGTCATACAACGACCATGAACAAACCAGCTTTTTCACCTCGATCGAACAGCAGTTCGCCAATGGCTGGAGCGGCAAGATCGAACTCACTCACTCCGAAAACAAGTTCGATGAAGTCTTCAACTACGTCAACGGCGGCCTCAACCCGGACGGAAGTGGCACCACTCAGCTACCCGTGCGCTTCTCCGGTATCCCGCGCCAGAACAATATCGATGCCTACCTGACTGGCCCGTTCAGTATGTTGGGCCGCGAGCACGAGCTGATCGCCGGCGTGACCTTGTCCAACTACTACGAGAACGTGCCGAGCTACGGCGGGTGGAAGTACGACTATTCCGGCTCTCCGGCCGGCGCGATCGACAACCTGCTGAACTGGAACGGCGCCTCGGTGAAACCGCAATTCGACGTCACGGGTAAATCCACTGTCGACGAAACCCAATACGCCGCCTACCTCGCCACGCGCCTGCACGCCACCGACGATCTCAGTATCTTGCTGGGCAGCCGCGTGATCGACTGGCATCGTGACATCGAGGATAAACCCTACAACGCTGAACATACCAAGACCAAGGAGTCGGAAACCGGCGTCTACATTCCGTATGCCGGCGTGGTGTATGACGTCAACGACACGTGGTCGCTGTATGCCAGCTACACGAAAATCTTCAACCCTCAGTCGTCCTGGGTTCGCGACATCGACAACAAGCCACTGGACCCGATGGAGGGCACCGGCTATGAAGTCGGTGTCAAGGGCAGCCACTTCGACGGCAAGCTGAACTCCAGCGTCGCGCTGTTCAAGATCGAGCAGGACAACCTGGCGATCTGGATCGATACCCCAGGGGGCAACACTTACAAGTCGGAACAGGGCACCACTACCAAGGGCGCTGAGTTCACCCTCGACGGAGAACTGGCCGAAGGCTGGCAGGCCTCCGCCGGTTATGCCTATGCGGTCAGTACCGACGCTGACGACCAGCGTATCGTGACCACCCTGCCCCGCCACAGTCTGAAGACCTTCACCAGTTATCGCCTGCCGGGCATTCTGGACAAGGTCACCATCGGCGGCGGCGTGAACTGGCAGAGCAAGACCGGTGCCGACCTGCACACCTTCACCCAGGGCAGCTACGCCGTCACCAACCTCATGGCTCGCTACGACTTCAACCAGCATCTGAGTGCGTCAGTCAACCTGAACAACGTGTTCGACCGTGAATACCTCAGCTATGCCGGCGACCACGGCATGTACGGTGCTCCAAGGAACATCATGACGGGTATCAAGTACACCTTCTGACGTTCGCAGGCTACGGGCTGAGCCAGGGCCATCGGTTTCAATACAGTAGTGACGGCCACAAAAGGGAGACTGGAAATCAGGTGGCACAAAGTCAAAGGTAGGTCATGATGAACGTCACTTCGGCGTTTGCTGTCCCCGGATAGAGCGGTTCAGAAGGCAATCGATAGTAACTAGCGCTCATAGGGATTTTGAAGTTTCCACCGTTGCTATCGTAGCTTGAAAATTTCTGGGGAACACTCAGTGGAATGGGCCTGCCGCCAGTGTCGAACAGCTGCAGTGCAACGCCCTTGGCAGTGGAGTTTGGGTTAAGGGAAACGATACCTTGGGATTCGCTTACCGCTGAGCCGGTTGCCTTCAGCGTATAACTCACTTTCTTCAAGCCGGGAGGGCAATTATTCAAGGTCAAGCTGAAGCTGACTCTTTTTTCTATGGCGCCGGCTTGATGAAAGTCATCAGGCGTGTAGTCATCGCCCATTTCAACGTGGACGGCTGGCGTCTCGCAGGACATTGAGATAATAGTGGTGCCCGTTGTTTGAATCTCAAGAGGTAATATTTCTTCAACCCGGTAAAACCCGAGAGTTCCCGGGGGGATCACCGCACCGCTTACTATGCTACCGGTTTTGATTATTTGTAACGCGGAGTAGTAGTTATTCAGGGTATAAGAACCAGGAATCGAGCTGCCGTCAGGATATCCGCCTACACGGTAGGCATATATCCACGCCCAAGAAATTCCTGTATTTCCTATAGGTTGCATAACGGCGCCAGGCGTGGTATCCCCCACTTGATTCTTTAGACCGTTACGGCATGTGAGAGCGCACCGCCACTTATTATCTGTGACGCCTGTTGGCCCTAGAGGGGTTTCGTATAAAACTGTACCAACAGGAGCGTCTTGTGGGACTGAGATCATGGATGGGATGCTGTATTTCACAGCGCCTGCCTGATTGCCCTGGAGGAAAGATGAGATTTCCGCCATTGAGTTGCAGGAAATGAGCAATAGTGACGCTAACGCAATTGCTTTGTTTGGTTTCATCGTGATTCTTCGGCGTTTTATAAAGCTAAGCGAGCTCTCGTCTTGCATTGGGTAGTGCCTGGTGCAATTAAGGTGGCGGGCTGTTTTGAGCAAGTGTGAACCTGTTCGAAATAGACAGCGCAATGATTGCTCCATGAGGGATTTTTATTTTTCAGCACTGTGCCTTTACCGCAAATCAGATGATTCTTAAATCGCTACGCCACTCAAGGCAACTCATTGAAAGACGCGAAGGCGGCTATGCCATGGCCAGCCCGCCCCGCGAAACCGCACACGTGCGCCACGTTTAAGAATCGTCTGATCGTCCCTCTTCAGGCCACTTCCTAGAATCGGCCGATGCATCTACGACGATACCTGCTGCAGATCAACCCCGTGCTTTCCACACCCGAAGCCGCCCGGCGGCTGCTTCGGCTGTTCGCCATTGTTCTGGCGATCGGCATCCTCAGTGGCGTGTACAACGTCCTGGTATTCACCTTCAACAACGAACTTTCCCAGCGTCGTGGCTACATGAGCAGCGCCATCGCCGAGGCCCATACCTTTTTCACCAATCGCCAGGCTCTGTTGGAAAGCCTGAGCCTCACAGCGGTGCGCACCCCTCTGCAAACCCTGGCATCCACGCCCATGCCTGAGAATGAGGAAACCCATCTTCTGCTGGGCAGCGACCCCACCCATGTCTGGAACTTCTGGCTCACTCGTCGCCTGGGCGACTACTTGCAGGAAAAGAAGCTCGGCCTGCTGTATGTGAATACCGACGAACAGCCAGGCATCCGCTGGCTATACAATGCTTCATCCCTGCCACCTGGACTCCCGCCCGGGGTCCTCGATCAACTGAGGGCGCTCGATGCCCGCAGCGGTGCAGTCAACGAACTGTGGCTGAGCGACCAGGCGGGCAAACGCCCGCATCTCTATCTGTTCACCCGCCTCGACGCCCACGACGCGCCAACCGGATGGCTGGGCCTGGAGATGGACAGCCAGGAAGTTTCCGCCACGCTCAGCGACCAGAGTGCCGGCACCTTCGTGATGCTGACGGCCGATGGCATGCAAGTGTTCAGCAACAACACGCCTGCAGACCAGCAACTCTGCGATGCCGAGAACGACGGTTTCTTCGGTTTCATGGGCAACGGCCTGATCCCCGAACGGCTGGTGATCCGCAAGAAACTTGCCGCCTCCGACTGGCAACTGATGTACTGGATCGACCTGCACTCACTGCTGCAAGGCCTGTGGAAACAGTTGCTCGGCGCATTGCTGTTCTGCCTGCTTAGCCTGACCTTGATCGTGGTGCTGACCCGACGTTTCGAACAGCGCCTGATCCTCCCGGGGCTGCAGCGCCTCCAGGCCCTGGTGGAAAGCGAGGCGTTCAGCCGCGCCGTGATCCAGACCGCGCCGGTGGCCCTGTGCGTGCTGCGTCGCAGCGACAGCAAAGTGGTGCTGGAAAATTCATTGGCCCAACAATGGCTGAGTGACGACTGGTTGCAGCGGACCTTCGCCGCGACCGACGACGAGGGGCATGATCATGTCGAGTCCATTGACGGGCGCCACCTGTACATCCACCGTGCGACCACCCGCTACAAGGGCGAGGACGTGGTGCTCTGTGCCTTCAGCGACATCACCACGCGTAAGCAGGTGGAGACCACACTGATCGAAGCACGCCGTGCCGCCGATACGGCCAATCAGGCCAAGACCCTGTTCCTGGCCACCATGAGCCACGAAATTCGCACCCCGCTGCATGGCGTGCTGGGGACCCTGGAACTGCTGTCCCGCACCCGGCTCGATGCCCAGCAGACCGACTATCTGCTGGCCCTGGAAGGCGCCTGCGCCACACTCCTGCAACTGATCTGCGACGTGCTGGACGTGTCGAAGATCGAGGCCGACCAGTTGACCCTGGAGTTGACCGAGTACTCGCCCCTCGAGTTGGCCCAGGAGGTGGTTCATACCTACAGCGCCGCCGCCATCGGCAAAGGCCTGCAACTATATATCTGCCTTGACTCGCGCCTGCCGGAACGGCTGGTGGGCGATGTGAACCGTATCCGTCAGGTGCTGAGCAACCTGCTGAGCAACGCGCTGAAGTTCACCGACAGCGGGCGTGTGGTGCTGCGGGCACGTGTCCTGCGGCACGAAGCTGAAGGTTCCAGCCTGCTATGGCAGGTAAGCGACACCGGCAAGGGGATTGCCGAGCAAGACCGGCTGCGGATCTTCCAGCCGTTCTACCAGACCGAAGGCAATCTCAGGGCAATCACCGGCAGCGGCCTGGGGCTAGCCATCTGTCAACGCCTTACCGAGTTGATGCACGGCCAGTTGCACCTGGTCAGCGAGCGCGGACTGGGCACCAGCGTCAGCTTGATCCTGCCAGTGGAGTTCGCCCCCGGCACCGACTGCGCAACGCTGCCATACACGCTACTGGCCGAGCCCGTCTATATCGTCTCGCCAGTTCGCGAGCTGGCGCAAACCCTGGCCGGCTGGCTGTATCGCTGGGGCGCCCGACCTCATATAGGTCAGCCACCGGCCAGTGCCACGGCCCACGGTCAGTTGCTCGAAGTGCATCCGGGCGTGCTGCAACACCGGCTGGTTGAAAGCTGGAGCGGCCCGCAGATCCTGGCCAGCGCCGATGGCCGCAGCGAACACCTGCCGGGTGCCCAGGTGTGGCACGTCAACCTGAACAACCTGCCGGCCCTGCACGCGGCGATCAGCCAGGCCCAAGGGATAGGGGCCAATCGCGAGAATGACCGCCACCGCACTGGCGAGATTCGCCAGCTCGGCCTGCGGGTCCTGGTGGCCGAGGACAACGCCATCAACCAGCTCACCCTCAAAGAGCAGTTGGAAACCCTGGGCTGCAGCGTGGAAGTGGCCGCCGATGGCGAGCAGGCGCTGCTGCGCTGGCAGCCGGGGCGCTTCGATGTGGTGCTCACCGACGTGAACATGCCCGGCCTGGATGGCTATGGACTGGCCAAGGCCCTGCGCTTGCGCGACAAGTCACTGCCGATCATTGGCGCCACGGCCAATGCAATGCGTGGTGAACAGGAGCTGTGCCTCGCGGCCGGGATGGATCACTGCCTGCTCAAACCTTTCACCCTGCAGGCGCTCTACAACTGCCTGGAGCATTACCCCGGACACCGCCGTGAAGCCCTATAGCATCCTGATCGTCGAAGACCATCCTTTCCAGCGCCAGTACCTGCATCACCTGTTCAGCGAACTGGGCCACTTCAACCTGCATACCGCCAAGGACGGTCACGAAGCCATGGCACGCCTGCACGAAGGCGAATTCAATCTGGTGCTGACTGACTTGCTTATGCCCACCATGGACGGCGTGTTGTTCATCCAGCAACTGGCGACCCTGCCTTGCCGGCCAGACCTGGCAATCATGACCAGCGCCTCACGGCGCATGCTGACAGCGGCGAGCCTGGTAGCGAAGAACCTCGGTATCCGGGTGGTCGGGCTGATCTCCAAACCCATGACGCCGCCGGCATTGCATGCACTGGTCGCACAACTGCGCCCGGCCAGGCACAGCACCTCCGACCGCTCGGAACTACCTGCCTTTGACCGGCGATCCTTTATCCAGGCACTGGACTCGCAAGCCTTGCAGGCGTGGTTCCAGCCCAGGGTCTCGGTGCAGAAAGGGAACATCGTGGCGGCAGAGGCGCTGGTGCGCTGGGTACACTTGGAGCGGGGAGTCCTGTTGCCTGGTGCGTTTCTGCCCGCTCTGGAAGCCAACGGGCTGGAGGAACGCCTGCTCTGGGAAATGCTCGAGCAAGCCATGGCGGCGCAGGCGTGCTGGCGCCTCAAAGGCTTCGACATTCCGGTGTCGATTAACCTGCCCACCCACCTGCTCGACGATCCGAACCTTGCAGACCGGCTGCTGAAATTCGTGCTGCATCACCAGGGGGCGCCTGGAAATCTGTGCTTCGAGCTGCTGGAGTCTTCCCACACGCTCAAGCCTGCCAACTACTACGCCGGCGCCTGCCGGTTGCGCATGAAGGGCTTTGCCCTCGCACAGGACGACTTCGGCAAGGGCTATAGTTCCTACCTGAATCTGGTGTCCACCCCCTTCAGCGAACTGAAGATCGACCGGGCGCTGGTGCAGGGCAGCCAGGACAACGATCATATGGCCTCGGCGCTGAGCAGCCTGATTGCCTTGGGTCGCAAGCTGGGCCTGACCGTGGTGGCCGAAGGCGTGGAAACAGCCGAACAGCTCCAGTTACTGCGCAAGACCGGATGCGAGCAAGCCCAAGGTTTTCTGATTTCCCAGGCCTTGCCGGCAAGTCAGTTCGAACAGATGCTGGCTGCTGAAGCAAACCCCTAGGCTGAGGGTATAAACCTGGCTCCCCATCAACGCGCTACGAGCCGCTCCCATGAAACACAACAACGACCGCCTGGAAAACCTGGCCCGCAGCTCTTCACGTTTGAACAAGAGCGTGACGCTGCTGGTAGCGATGGCCCTGTTGCTGGTCGGGCTCAGCGCCTGGTCGCTACAACGCCTGATTGAAGAAACACAGGGCACCATGCGCCTGCACTTCGCCCGGCTGATGGAAAACATCCAGGAGCAGGAAGACTTTCTCCAGGCCTTGACCCTCCACAGCCTGCAGGGTGACCTGCTCGGCGACGGCAGCCACAAGGTGCGTGTGCTCACCCCCTTGCCCGAAGAAGGGCCGAACATCTATCAGGGCCAGGCCTTCTCCTTTTCAATGCCGTTCAGCGTCAAGGTCACAGCCGATGCCCTCACTGCGCCCGTGCTCGGCCTTGGCGCCAACCTGGCCGACTTCTACAGCACCTTCTGGGCCGACTCCTACTACCGCTCGCCGCAAGTCTTCCTGTTCAACCACCAGGGCAACTACGACATCACCGTGCCTGCGGCGGGACGGGGACGCGAGCACGGCAAGATGATGGCCTCCCATGAACGCTTCATCGATGTGTTCAATACCGTGTTCGCCCGACGGCCAGATGAACAGCCAGCCAGCACCGGCATCCTCTGGAAAAGCTATGTCGATACCGCGCAGGGCTCTGCCCCCGCCCGCCTGCTGGCCTACGTCAACCTGGACCTCGAACCTGAGCAGATGACCATCAAGGGCGCAGGCGCCCATATAACCCTCGCCCTGCTGCTGGACCTGGCCCAGATCAACGATTTCGAACGTGTCCTGGACTGGTCCATCTACAACCGCTTCACCCTGCTTGCCCCGACCGGCGAGGTCCTGATCGGAGCCCTGGACCCGGACTCGCCCTTGCATGACGGCCTTAACCTGCGCAGTGAAGGCCTGGTATTCAAGCTGAACAGCGCTCAAGGCAAGGACTGGACCGCCGTCTACACCATCGGCTTCGGGCATTTCTTCCGCGCCGCGCTATGGCCCTTGAGCGCCGTTGTGGCCACCTTCCTGGCGCTGCTTGGCCTGAGCTGGCTGGCCAGCCGCTGGTACCGCCGCAACGTGATCCATCCGGCGCGCCAGGCCCACGAAAATATCGCCGAAAGCATCGCCTTCAGCCGCGTGGTGATCGACACCGCGCCCACCGGCCTGTGTGTCGTGAACCAGGCGGACAGCCAGGTCGTCATGGAAAACCAGCGCGCTCGGCAATGGTCCGGCACCACCCGGCTGATCAGTGCCTTGCAAGCCCGAAGCCAGGGGAACAGTGCTAGCGAACTACCGATAGAGATCGACGGGCGCCACCTGGAAGTGAACCTCGTCTCAACCCGCTACCAGGGCCAGGACGTCAACCTCTATGCCTTCAACGACGTCACTCGTCATATCGAGGATGCCCACGCCTTGGAACAGGCCATGCGCGCCGCCGACCTGGCCAACGAAGCCAAGACCCTGTTCCTGGCGACCATGAGTCACGAGATCCGCACCCCGTTGTACGGAGTGCTGGGCACGCTGGAACTGCTCGGCCTGACACCGCTTGCGCCACGCCAGCAGGCCTACCTGCAAACCATCCAGCGCTCATCGGCTACCCTGTTCCAACTGATCAGCGATGTGCTCGATGTGTCGAAGATCGAGTCCGGCCAGATGAACATCGAGCCCGTGGCTTTTGCACCACTGGAGATGATCGAAGACACCCTGCGTACTTACGCTGCCTTCGCCCAGCGCAAGGGCCTGCAGCTGTATGGGTGCACCGATGTCACCCTGCCCGAGCGGCTGCTGGGCGACCCACTGCGCATCCGCCAGATCCTCAACAACCTGCTGAGCAATGCCATCAAGTTCACCGACGCAGGCAGGGTAGTGCTGCGTACCCGAGTACTCGCGACCAGTGCCGAGGAGGTCAGCCTGGAGTGGCAGGTAACCGATACCGGCATCGGCATCGACCAGGCCGAACAAGCGCGGCTGTTCGAGCTGTTCTACCAGGCCCGGGAGGCCTCCGGAGAAGGGGGCGCGGGCCTCGGCTTGCCGATCTGCGGCTGGCTCAGCGAAATGATGGGCGGGCAGTTGAGCGTGGTCAGCGAGACCGGCTTGGGCAGCAGTTTTTGCCTGCGCATGGCCTTGCCAGTTTTGCCGTCGGAGGCCGCCAACATGAAAGCCGTCGACCCGTCGCTGGCGCCTGTCCAAGTTCGCGCACCGGTGCCGGAGTTGGCGCACAGTCATTGCGCCTGGCTCAACCGGCTGGGCATCCCGGCCAGCGTGGCGGTGTTGCCGCTGGAACCAACGCGGGCTGACGCCTTGCTGGTGGATGTGCTGCCCGCCGACACTACGCCGAACTGGCCCGGCCCACAGGTGCGCTGCACCAGTGGCGGTCCCGTACCTGCCCAGCCGGTCGAAAGCGGTTGGGAGGTAGACTTGCATGACCTGCGAGCCATCGCCCGGGCCATCCTGCAGGCGCGCTCGGCCCAACCGGAAATCGCCAGTGCCCCCCTGCCCTCACGCAACCCGGCGCCAAACCTGCACATCCTCGTCGCCGAGGACAACCCGATCAACCAGGCCATCCTCAAGGAGCAGTTGGAAACGCTGGGCTGCAGCGCAATGGTGGCCGCCAACGGCGAACTGGCCCTGCACCTGTGGCAACCCGGAGCCTTCGACCTGGTACTGACCGACGTCAACATGCCAGTCATGGACGGTTACGAGCTGGCCATTGCCTTGCGCGAGCTGGACGCCCAACTGCCAATCATCGGTGTAACGGCCAACGCCATGCGCGAAGAAGGGCAACGCTGCGCGGCCGCAGGGATGAACGCCTGGCTGGTGAAACCGCTGAGTTTGCAGACCCTGCGGGCGCAACTGATCAAGCAGTGCAAGCCGGCATCCCTACCGGAAACCCCGGAGCCTGCGGCTACATCGACCAATAGCGACAGCATCCAGTTGTCACCAGCGATGAGGCCACTGTTCCTCAGCACGATGCAAGACGACCTGCAGCTGATCGGCAACGCCCTGGAACAGGGCGACCACAAACAGCTCGGCAAGCATCTGCATAGCGTTTCCGGTGCCCTGGGCGCCGTCCAGGCGATCGAACTGGCCGACCGGTGCGCTGCGCTTGAGAGCGAATTGGGCCGCACTGGGCTTGATGCCCAATTGGCGCTCGAGGTGCGCGGGGTGATGGGCAGGATGTTGTCAATCCTCAAGACCATGACGTAGGGCGTAGGTGATGCCCGGCGGGAGCTGGCTTGCAAGCTCCTGCAAAATGGTCAGGAAGATCGACCTATCCGCTTTTCGCTAGACTCCATACCCGACTCCGAGATTACGGTTACCGCTCATGCCAACACTCAAGGTTCTCATTGCCGACGATCACCCCATCGTATTGCTGGGTGTGCGTGAACTGGTCGCACGCGACCCGCGCTTCTGCGTGATCGGCGAGGCAGTCAACTCCAGCGGCCTGGTGCAATTGCTGGCCGAGCAACCGGTGGACCTGGTGATCACCGACTACAACATGCCCGACGACTCGCCCTATGGCGACGGACTAAAGCTGGTCGACTACCTCAAACGTCATTATCCAGCCGTGAAGGTACTGATACTGACGATGATCTCCAACCCGTTGGTACTTACTCACCTGCAAGAGCTGGGGGTGATCGGGGTTATTCGCAAGAACCAGCTGCACACCGAAATCGAGCGCGCGTTGGACGCTGTTGTGAAAGGAAGGCGATACCAGCATCCCAATACTGTGAAGCATTCCGTTATTGAATCGAATACTGACCTGGATGCGCGCCTGCAAAGGCTGTCGCCCAAGGAATTTGAAATTCTTCGCCTGTTCATTTCCGGTGCCAGCGTCGGTGATATTGCCCGCAACCAGAACAGAAGCGTGAAAACTATCAGCGCACAAAAAAATTCCGCTATGCGCAAGCTTGAAGTCAGCAGTAACCAGGACTTGCTCAATTACTGCCGGGAGCGCGGCATCTTCAATTAATGAAATATCGTGACACCTGCCCGCCGATATAAGAATCGTCTGATTTCAACAATGCGCCTGCTTTCTTATCGTGGCGTGGCGTTATGTGCTGGACCTCTTATAAATCGACATCGGGCAATTACATGAAAAAGACCGCGCTCGCATTGGCACTGATGGCTTCCATCGGCCATGCATTTGCAGCTGGAGAACCGCCAACAGCCGTCCAGGGTGGCAGTGGCAAGATCAGTTTCACCGGCACCATCAACAATGACGCCTGCACCATTGATGGCGCCGACAAAAACCGGGTGATCGCCATGGACATGGGCAACATTGCGATCAAGGACATGGGCACCGCCGAGAACCCGACCTCCGGTCGAAGCACCGGCCAGAACTTCAACCTGAACATCAACTGCAATGCTGGCACCAAAGTCGCCATGGTCTTCGACCCCAACAGTGGCGGTTCGGGCCTTGTGGCCGGCAAGAAGGTCCTGGCGCTGGAAAGCGGCAACGCTTCTGCGACCGGCGTTGGCATCGCCTTGATTGACGCCAGGGGTGCCCTGATCGATCTGAGCTCCAAGTCCACCGCAAGGCTTGAGAGCGACATGAAGAAAGTCGGTACCGGCGGCGAAACCATCCTCAGCTTCTCCGCCGCCTACGTCACCACAGGTACCGAAGGCACGGCCACTGCCGGCCGTGGCGACGCCACCCTGCCGTTCATCCTCGAATACCAGTAAGGCTTCGCAGGATCGATCATGGGCAAGGCTTTCGGGCCTTGCTCCTATTTCTCCAGTTCAAGGGCACTCGCATGTTGCACCCTTCCATCCCCGCCTGCCTGGGGTTACTGGGCCTGTTACTGGCTGGCCCCGCCAGTGCCAGCATTTCCCTGAGCGCCACACGTGTGGTGTTCCAAGGCGCGCACAAGGAAGCCAACATCAACGTGCGCAACGGCAAGCAGGAAGTATTGGTCCAGTCGTGGATCGATAGCGGCGAAGCGTCGGGGGCCGCACCGTTCGCCGTCACACCGCCGCTGGCCAGGATCCTCCCCGGCGAACAGCAATTACTGCGCATCCTGTACGAAGGCAAAGGCCTGTCTACTGACAAGGAATCGGTGGTGTGGCTGAACGTACAGGAAATTCCGCAGGCAACCACCAAGGCCAATACCCTGCAGTTGGCCGTGCGCCAGCGCATCAAGGTGTTCTTCCGCCCCGCGCACCTTTCCGGCGATCCGTTGATAGCACCGTCGCAATTGCTGTGGGTGTTGTCGGGGGGAGAATTGAAAGTCAGGAATCCCACACTGTTCCACGTATCGATGGGCGATATAAAACTTGAGGCTGATGGGCGTGTTGAACTTGCTGCGGACTCGAGCATGATTGCACCCGGCGAAACAAGACGCTTCAAGGTCAAACAGTTCAGTGGCACTTCACCTGTACAACTGACGTTCGACAGCATCAACGATTACGGCGCGCAAAACCAATACCAACTCACTGTTGGCGCAAGCAACGGAGAGAAATCCGCCGACGTCAAAAACACCCCCTGACGCCACACCAGAAACTTACTGGCATCCGTGGCAACTCCAGTCAAGTGCGGATGATAAAGGCTTTTGCATGTCGTTCATTGCCGATACCCGTCGCGCCGGTTCGTTGCGACTGAATACTCTATACATGGTACTTTTTTCTGCACCGGCAAGTTTGGCCCTCGCCTCCGCCCCCCTTGATACACCCGCACCGCTCGCCTTCAACACCCGCTTTTTGCAAGGCGCGTCAACCGATGTGGATGTGCAACTTCTGCTGGTCGAAAACAGTGTTCTGCCGGGCACTTACCGGGTCGACGTGTACAGCAACGACGCCCTGGTCGGTCGCCGCGACATTACCTTCAACCTCGACCCGGCCACGGGGCACACTGAGCCCTGCATGAACCTGGAGCTGCTCACACAACTGGGCATCGACATGGGCAAGCTGGAGGCCAAAGGCACGGTCGACCCGGCAGCCCCCCAGGCATGCTACGACCTGCCTTCCCTGATCGACCAGGCCAGCCTGCGCTACGACGGCAGCCGCCTGCGTCTGCTGGTGAGCGTGCCGCAAATGGCCATGCAACGCGGCATGCGTGGCTACGTTGACCCGCAACTGTGGGATGAAGGTGTTCCCGCAGCGCTCATCAACTACCAGCTCAACGACAGCCGCAACGCCAGCAATGGCTACACCCGCTACAGCAACAACCTGGGCCTGCGCAACGGCATCAATCTGGGCGGCTGGCGCCTGCGCAACGAGTCTAACCTGAGCAACGGAACCGGCCGGCCGAGCACCTTCACCAGCAACCGCAGCTACCTGCAGCACGACGTCACCGCGCTCAAGGGGCAGTTCAGCGCCGGCGACATCTTCACCGACAGCGAACTGTTCGACAGCGTGCGGTATCGTGGCTTGAAGCTGGCCTCCGACGAAGGCATGCGCGCCGACAGCGAGCGGGGCTATGCCCCCGTTGTGCGTGGTGTGGCACAAACCAGCGCGACCGTGGAAGTTCGTCAGAATGACTACCTGCTCTACAGCACCAACGTGCCACCCGGCCCGTTCGAAATCAGTGACATCTACGCCAGCGGCTCCAGTGGCGACCTCGAGATCACCATCATCGAGGCCGACGGGCGCCGCCGGGTGAGCCAGCAGGCGTTTTCCAGCCTGCCGATCATGGTTCGTGAAGGACAGCTGAAATACAGCCTCTCGGCTGGCACCTACAGCAGCAACACCGACGGCATGGCGGAGCTGAAGATGCTCAGCGCCACGCTGGCCTACGGCCTGGGCAGCAACCTCACCGGCATCCTCGGTCTGCAGACCAGCGACCACTTCAAGGCGTTAGCTGTGGGCTTCGGGCGCAATACCTTCCTCGGCGCGGTATCGCTGGACATGACCCATTCCTCGAACCAGGTCCTCGGCCAGACCACAGAAGGCGACAGTGTGCGCGCCCTGTATGCCAAGACCTTCAGCGGCACTGATACCAGCTTCACACTGGCAGCCCACCGCTACTCCACCGAGGGCTATCGCACCCTGACCGACCATGTCCAGGACATCAGCGAGGGTGTGGCCAAGCGTACCGGCAACACCAAGACCCGCACGGACCTGACCATCTACCAGAGCCTGGGTCGCAATCGCGAATGGGGCAGCCTGTATATAAACGCCAGCGACCAGCGCTACTGGCGCCAAGGTGGCACCCGCAGCTTTTCCGCCGGTTACGGCAGCAGCTGGGGCGATGTCAGCTACAGCTTCGATATCGCCCGCACTGAAGACTTCAGCTACAGCGGCACGCCGAGCCAGGATACCCAGTTCAACCTGTCGGCGTCCTTTCCGCTCGGACGTCAGGCCAGGGCGCCCCGCGCGTTCGTCACCACCACGACCCAGAAAGGGGGGGACAGCACCCAGGTAGGCATCAACGGATACACTTCCCCCACCAGCAACACCTCGTATTCGATACAGGGCGGCAACAGCAGTACGAGCGGCAGTTCGGGCTCAGCCAACCTCAACATGCGCACTGCGCTGGCCGACATCAACCTGGGCTACAGCCAAGGGCGCGGCTACGATTCTCAGAACCTGAACCTCTCCGGTTCCGTGGTTGCCCACGCGGACGGTATCAACCTGGGCCAGCCGGTCGGGGAAACCTTTGCCCTGGCCCAGGTGCCGGGTATCAAGGGAGCGCGGATCAGCAGCTACAGCGGCGTCGAAACCGGCCGCAACGGCTATGCGGTGATCCCCAACGCCCAGCCTTACCGCATCAATTGGGTCAGCCTGGACACCCGTGAGCTGGGCGGCGAAATCGAAATCGACAATGCCACCCAACAGCTGGTGCCCCGTCGCGGTGCCATCGTCGTTGCCCGGTACAAGGCCAAGACCGGCCGCCGGGTCGAGTTCGAGCTGTTCGATGCACAGAACAGCCCCATCCCCTTCGGTGCTTCGGTGCAGGACGCCAGCGGCAAGCAACTGGCCATTTCCGACCCCATGGGCAAGGCGCTGGCACTGGTCGAGAAAACCCAGGACACCCTGTCGATCAAGTGGAGGCAACAGCAGTGCTCGGCCTCGTACTCGCTGCCCGAGCCCAATCCGGCCCTGAATTATGAACGCCACCGATTGGTGTGCCTACCAGAGGGAACTGGCCTTGGCCAGCCCAGACACAAGCAGTACCTCCCCTCATCACCCACTGCGCCGCCCGCTCGGTGAGCATGATCAACGTCGTATTGGTACTACCCACCAGCGGCGACGGCATGATTGACGCATCGACCACCCGCAACCCTCCAGCGCGTTCCGCCGTTGGTTAGATCTGTCGCCTACGGCGAATCGTCAGTAGGGATGCTGCCTCGCTAGACCTAACGGATAGTGCTCCATGCATTTGCCTCTAGACGAAATGCATCTGCAGCGCTCAGGCATACAACTCCAGGTGGGCACCGACCCAGACTTTTTTCCAAAATGCGCCCATTACAGGAAGATGGACAGTACGTCAGCTTTTGGCCACCGGCAGCTATGGGTCGAAAGCAGCCGATCACATGCGACTGAATAGCCTCATTGCAAACCATCACCAAGGCCTGATGCCGACCTCACACAGCGCCGCAAGGATAAACGGCCCCTTCTTCTCCAGATACTCAGCCATCCCCCCGGTATTGGTGGCCTCAAGCTCAATCTTGAGGTCCTGATACCGCTGCCGGAGGGAGGCGTCGTTCCTGAGCAGATCCCTGAACGTCAGCATCTGGACGACTGAAGAGTGACCACATCTGCAAATGTGGACCTTGTGGGTGCGCACCTCGCCAACATTGCGGCGGTAGAAATGGTGTCCTTGCGACAGGTCACTGCCGCGTACATACCCCAGACTAAGCAACACCTCGTCTCGCGCTGCCTCATTGCGATGCTCTGAAACCTCGATCAGCACATCGATCTCGGGCTTGGCGGCGAGTTGCTCAACAGCCGTGCTGCCTACGTGGTGTATGCCGAGAAGCTCATCACCGAATGCCGAGGCGAGTAGCACTTTGTCCGCCTCGTACCGCTGCGACCATTCAGGGTTGTAGGTCGTAATCTTGCTGGTCAGCGCCATGGGCCATCCTTGGGAAAGTTAAAACGTTCTGATGCGCCTTCACGGCAGACACCTGCCGCCGATCAACCGAGATAGAGTCTCTAGTGGCCTTGCACAGCCTGATCAGGCTGCGCCCCCAGACTCGCGAGAAAAACCTCGGTATCCCGATTCGACCGCAGGCAGACCACGCGACACTCCGACGGCACCGTCGCCACGAATCGCTTGATCGCCTCTCGAGACGAGGTTTTCGTCCGCCACATGAACCTGAAAAATTCCGGCAGGTTGGCCAGCAGTTCCGGGCAGTCATCCGGCAGGTCGGGCCGAGAGCGACCGCGGTTCAGCGCCGTTCTGAGAAGCACGCGCCAGAATCGAAGCGGCGCCGAGCGATCGATCCATATCAGCATGTCAGCGCGGGCCAGCCGGTTCGTCCATGTAGTCGAATGCCCCCCTTCGAAAATCCAGCGCTCACGGGCCTCGACCTCATGGCAAAGACGCGTCTTCTCGTCACGGCTGCGCTCGACCCACCCTGGCTGCCAATGAATCGTGTCGATATGCACGACCGGCAAGCCCGTGCGCTCGCCCAGCTTGCGCGCCAGGGTGCTTTTCCCGGACCCTGGCTGGCCAATGATCATCACCCGTTGCATTGAAGCTCCCTGCCTGCTGAATTTTTGGCGCGCGATTCTACGGCAATCAGCGACGCGGTCAACTGCATGCGTACTTGCAAGGGCATCGGTACAAGACGGGTGAAGCGCCACCCCAGGCCTTTGATCAATATTGGTAGCGCAAGGTAACCGCAAAATTGCGAGGATCACCGTAGTACAGGCCACCGAAATTGTTCGAAGTGGGCAACGACTGGTAGTACGTCTTGTCCAGCACGTTGTTGAGGTTGTACTGCACACTGAACTGTTGGTTGATCTGATAATGGGCATGCAAGTTGAGCAAGGCGTAGCCACCCTGTTCAATCGTGTACCCGGTCACATCAGCGGCGGTGCGGCTCTGGGCATACACATCGCCGCCCACACGCCATTGGTCGAGGACACCGGGCAAGCGGTAGTCAGTCGACACCTTGAGCAGGCGCCGTGGGATCTTGCGATAGTAGTCCGATCCTTTGCTACCGCCGGCCACATACTCGGGATCACTGTAGGTGTAGCCCGCGCTGACGTTCCAGTTCTCCAATGGCTCGCCTGAAATCTCCAGCTCGAAGCCGCGGTTACGCACTTTCGCGCCGGCTTCGTAGCATTTGCTCGTACCGGTCACGCCGCAGGTGGGCGACACCGACAGTGCCTCGGGCATGTTTTCCAGGTTGGTCTGGAAAATCGCCAGGGAGGTGTTCAGGCGGCCTTCGAAGTACTCACCCTTGATGCCGGTTTCGTAATTCTCGCCTTCGATCGGGTCAAGCAGGGTATTGCCGACACCATAGTAACTCTGTGTCTTGTAGATCTCGGTGTAGCTGGCATACCAGGTGTGGTGTTTGTCCAGGTCCAGTACCAACCCCGCGTAGGGCACCAGCCGGCCATTCTCCCGGTATTGATCATTGGTATAGGGGCTGCCCACCTTGTAGTCCGACCAACTCACCCGCGTGCCGAGGATCAGGCTCAGGTCATCAGTGAGGCTGAAGCGCGAGGCGCCGTACAGCCCACGCTCCTTGCGCGTGTAGTTGTAGTCCGCGCCGATGGCATTGAGGATGGGGCTGGGCAGCGCACTGTAGTCGAAGTCGGTGATGTTGATCGTCGGGTTGTTGGTGGCACTCTTGATCACCGCGTCGAACTCGTCCTGGCGCGTGTTGGCCCCAAGCATCAGCTGATGTTTGCGCCCGAACAGCTCGAAGGGGCCGGTCGCGTAGAGGTCCAGCGCAAACTGGGTGTCTTCGTAGTCGGCCTGGGAGACGGTCATCCGATAGTTGTCACCCGATACCCGGTTCGGATACGCGGAGAGAAAGTCGGCGTCCGACCAGATCGCGTTCATGGCCAGGGTCACCTTCCACTCGTTGTCGAAGTTGTGCGTGACATCGCTGAACAGCGTGTAGTTGTTGCGATCCAGGTGGGCCCACTTGCCGTTGAGGTTGGTGGAACGCGAAAGCGGATAGAAAGAGCCGTTGCTGCGGGTATTCAAGCCGCCCCAGTCATAGCCGTTCTGGTTGTCCTTCTGGATCGTGGCGCCGACCGTCAGCACGGTGGCGTCGTCGAGATCCGCTTCCCCGACCAGGTAGAGCAACTGGTTGTCGCGCCCGGAGCCGTCCTTGTAGCTGTTGGCGTTGTTGTAATAGGCCACCGCACGGCCGCGCACATTGCCCGTTGAGGTCAATGGCCCGGACACATCCACCTGGCTACGATAATTGTCCCAGGAGCCCGCGCCCAGCTCCGCGCCCAGGCGAAAGCCCTGGGTCGGTCGCTTGCGCACCAGGTTGATTGCCGCCGACGGATTACCTGTCCCCTGCAGCAAGCCATTGGCCCCGCGTACGACTTCGACGCGGTCATAGATCGCCATGTTCGAAGTGGACATGACGTCCATCGAGTAGTTTTCCGAGATATTGGTCGGAATACCGTCATATTGCAGATCGCTGATCTCGAAGCCGCGCGAGTAATAGGTAGAGCGGTCAGTGCCGATCTTGGTGAGGGTGATGCCGGTTGCCGTGCGCGCGACATCGTCCAGGTTCTGGATGTTCTGGTCGTCCATCTTCTTGCGGGTGATCACCGTCACCGATTGCGGTGTTTCGCGCAGGCTCAGGGCGAGCCTGGTCGCCGTATTGGTTGACCCCGTGGTGTAGGACCCGCTGCCCTCGGTAGTCGCGCCGAACACCTTGCTGGAAATGGTGGTCGCCCCGAGCTCCAGCGCGTCTGTAACCGGCGATGCCTGCAGGAGTTGATAACCATCCTGGGTTGGGCTTGCCACCAGCCCCGAGCCCAGCAACGCCTGGGCAAAACCGCCTTCGATGGTGAAGCTGCCTCGAACGCCCGGGCTGGTCAAACCTTGCACCTGGCGGGATTCGAACGAGATGGGGGCGCCGCTGGCCTGTGCGTAACGACTGAGTACTTCACCCAATGGGCCGGCAGCGATGTCATATCGCTGCACGATCTGCTCGGCCAAGGCGCTGGCAGGCAGCACCAGCGGTGCCGCACAAAGGGCCAGGCGCACGGCCAGGCAGAGGCTGCGCGAGGTGGAACGCGGCAGCGCTCGAATCGGCGAGTTCATGTTTTCGATACTCCTGATGGTGTTGGCCATGGGAGGACGGGCGAAAATCGAAAACACGAAATGATTATTGAAATTATTTACTCACCACATCGGGCTTCAGGGTCACCCTGGTTGTCCACGGGGTGTACTGACTGACCTCGATTGGCAAGGTGCGCTGCAGCAGCCGCAGTGCCTGGCGTGGATCGTCCAGCGGCAGCATGACCGTGACCCGCAGGCCTGCAAGGGCTGCATGGTCGGCCCACAGCACACCGGGGTAGTGACGCGACAACCGCGCGAGCACATCGCTCAGCGGCTGGTCGTCTGCCAACAGCTGGTGCTTGCGCCACGCCTGTTCAAAGGGTTCTGCCTGCACCTGCTCTACCTTGCCAGGGCCTTTGGCGCTCAGGCGCACGCGTTGGTTGGCGGTCAGGTGCAATGATTGCCCGGCACTGCTGATGGCGGTGGTCGACTCGAACATGACCACCTGCGTCGAGTCGTCCTGTCGCTCCACCGTGAAACGCGTGCCAAGGGCCTGCACACGCCCATGCGCCGTGACCACCACGAACGGGCGAGGATCCTTGGCGACATCGACCAGGACTTCGCCGCGCAGCAGTTCGATCCTGCGTTCGCCAGCGTCGAAGTGCACATCCACTGCCGAGCCCGCGTCCAGGTGGATCTGGCTGTCATCGTCGAGTCGGTGATCGAGCCAATCCCCTGCCGAGGTGCTCAGGTCCGCCAGCAGGTAGCCCTGTTGCCAATAGGTCGTTGCAGCCCACGCCATTGGCACCAGGGCGATCGCCAAGGCCAGTGCCTGAACCTTGTGGCTCAGGGCTTTGCGCGGTGCGTGGCGCAGGGCCGTGACGACCGCGTGGCGGGGAAGCTGTTGCAGCGAACCCAGACACCCCTGCAAGCGGGAGACCGCCGCGCCATGCTCGGGCGACTCGGCCAGCCAAGCCTGGAATGCTGCCTGCAAGTGCTCATCGGCCTGGTTGTCGAGCAGCACCAGCCATTGCGCCGCTGCGCGCAGGACGGGATCGGCCGTCGTCTCTGCCATCAGCTCATCCCCATGGCGGCATCGCACGCCAGCATGGCTTCGACCAGGTCGGCCTGCACGGTCCTCACCGAGATGCCGTGATGGCGTGCAATGTCATCCTGGGACCAGCCTTCAAGGTGACGCAGGATGAAGGTCTCCCGGACCCTCGCCTTCATGCGTGACAACGCCCGGTCGATACGTTCGAGCAGCTCGATGGCCTGCAGGATCTGTTCGGGAGAAAACGCCTGATCCATGTGCTCGATACTGCGCTCGAGCTCCTCTCTGTAGGCCTGTTCCAGCCGCAAGCGGCGACCGTTGTCGATCAGGATACGACGCGCGATGGTGGCCAGGAACGCTCGAGGTTCACGAGGCGGATCGTAGTGCCCGGCCGTGAGTACACGGTAAAAGGTGTCCTGGGCAAAATCCGAGGCCTGGTGAGGACATTGCAGGCGACGGCGCAGCCACGTCACCAACCAGTGATGGTGCCCTGCATACAGTTCGCCAATTGGGTCGGATGAGGTGGATCGCGGTTTGTCCATGAAAACGGGCAATAAATGAGAATGAATCTAAATTAGCATTTTTGCTTCGCCCTCGCCATGGCCTTGTCAGCGACAGCTGTGGGTCGATAACGGCCCCTGGTGACCGGCTGCTCTCGCCCCATAGAGGCCATCCGATGTTGGCCGCTGGCGGCCCAAAGCCGCATTAGGCACTGTACGAAAAGTAATGTCGTAAACACCGCCGCCAGCAAGCCAGCGTAACCATCGCAGCGAAGCTTTCCGCTAGCTTGCAGTAGCGTGTACCCAGGCGGCGGTGCTCCTTCAACCAACCAAATAGCCGTTCGATAGCGTTCCGCTGCCGATACTTGGGCTTGTGTCAAACAGGCGCGGTAAGCCCGGCTTCGGCTTGCGCTTCATGTCACGCAGCGGAATCACCGGCTGCATCCGATAGCGGTCGCAGTATTGCCGCAAGGATTCTGCATCATAGCCTTTGTCGGCCAAGAGCCAGCGGCAGCGCTTGCGTGGCCTACCTCGATTCGAAGGGATGTGGACACCGTCCAGCAGTCGCTGAGCATGGGAGATGTCGCTGGCGTTACCACCTGAGAGCGTGAAGTGGAGTGGGATGCCACGGGCGTCACTGACCATGTGAATTTTCGTCGTCAACCCGCCCCGGCTTCGTCCAAGTGCGTGGTCCGTTGGTTCTTCAGCCCCCCTTTTTTGCCTGCTCCGGCAGAGGCACGGGTGGCCCTCACGGCGGTTGAGTCGATGCACCAGGTGGTTAAGTCAATCTGGCCCTGTGCATTGAGTTTGAGGTGTAACCGCTTGAGCATCTTGTTGAAGGTTCCTTGGTTTCGCCAGTCTCGAAATCGTTGATAGACCGTCGACCAAGGCCCGAATCGTTCAGGCATGTCCCGCCAGGTTGCACCGGAGCACAGCACCCACAACACGCCGTTGAGCATCAAGCGATCGTCAACTCTTGGGCGTCCTGTACGTCGATGTGCGGTAAAGAGATCCGCGACTATTTCCCATTCTGCGTCGGAAAGTTCGTATCGCTTGGGCATGGCAGAATCCTTCGCCTAAAAAGCGAGAACTCTACGGAAAATCAGGCTTCCAGAGGCTCCGGTGAGGTTTCAAAGGTTTTCATACAGAACCTAGAGCGTCTGAAAGGATGTGCAACCCTCCGTTTTGTGTTGGGCATAGCGTTATGTCTGGAGATTTTTCCGTCGGATCATGGTGTACGGACTAACCTTGATGAGAACGTTCCTCCAGCTACCAATTCTTTTGGGGGCGAATATCATGCTTGCAGCGTTGTGGCTGGTGGTTTTGATGGCTTCTAGTACCGGCGTCGGTCAGGTGCCGTAGGACTTCAGACAGATCCTAAGGTATCTCGATCTGTGCCCAATACTGGGTCGCAAATTCACGATGTATTCCAACCGGCGTGCTGATCAATCGAACTTTCGAACCGCGCGGCACGGTGCCCAGACTGGCACGCCCTTGATAATACTGCGAGTCATTCGCTGGCAGGCCGTCGCGAACCACCATGTTACCGAGCACCTGATAGGTAGTGCCTGCCTTCAAGTTTCCAGGCGCAATGACGATGGGTTGGCCTGTCTCAAGCGCCCCGAGTTTAAGCGCACTCCACGCGTTGTCGTAATTGCCAATAAATATATAGCCCTGGCGTGAACCCGGAGAAATTCTTGAAAACTGTGCGGACTGGTCAGACACCGTCTGAGCGGCCTCAGCAATGGCTGCTTGAACGATAGGGGTTTGTGCGCTTGGCGTGCGAGCCTTTAACTCTTCAATTGCGGTCAGCGCAGCATTGAGCTTACTTGCCAAATCACTGACCTCACTTTTGGTTTCCTGAGTAAACTTTATACCTTCAACGCTCAACTCCGACACCACGCCAAATTTTATGCCTAAGGTATGCGTGGCCACTATCAGAGCCAGGAGAATTGAAAACACGGTCAGCGGGTATTTTAGAAGCTCGGTCAAGTTCACTCTCTCATTGTTCATGGCGCGCTCCAACAAGGCATTGTGGGTATCCGTAGTACCCGTTATTAAAGTCACCCATCATCCGAACTGGCCGTGCCACCGAAGCCGGATGAGTCAATAGTAGTTGAGGCTGGAAGATAAAGTAGTCGCTGCATGGCTGCCAAAGAATGGGAATAAATCGGTCTATCCTCCTCACCGACAGACCATCAGTAGCAGAGGCGGCTGCCAACGACCGCAAAGAGATCATGAGCATCGTCCAGGCGTGCATTGTCAGGGAGCAGGAGGCCCCTTGCGCTCGCTTAACACTGCGCGGGCACCATCGTCCTCGATACGGGAGGGGGGCGCCGTGTAGGCTGGGCGCGGACTACCGGATTGCGCGTCAATGCCTATGGCAAAAAGCAGTCCAAGCCCCTGAATGTACTGGACGTGTTCAGCATTCTTGTTGTCGAAAGGAATCATGTCGCCAGATGCCATTTCGAATGCGAGCCGCTTTGGATCAAAAATGACATTGTTGTATTTTTTTTCTATTTCATGCGTATCACGGGTAACGGCAACAGTGCGTTCAATCTCCGCAAGGACTCCTTTTTGACGGAGCTCAAGTAGCTTGTTCAGGTGCTGTTGCGAGAGAAAAGCAGGTCGATAACCGACTGGCAAGGGCCGAGGATCAGTCAGTGATACCTGTGTTGTCGCAGTTCTTCCTCCGTCGATCTTTGCGGTACCGAGCACATCCAGCGAAATGCCGGCGGCACCTAGGACGTCTCTGAGCACACCTAACTTCTTCATGACCTCGTCCAATCGCACTTCGCCTCCGAGCTGACCCGAGCGCTCGACAGTCGCAATCGTTTCGATCGTTTGTTTCGCTGTGAAGACTTGCCCCAACACCAACGCCGCGTTGCCAGAGCCTGGTTGCCGCATAAGTTTCCCGATCGCCGCACAAGCCCGGAGGTTTTTTTTGAATGCAGTCATCAACGCGACATCCGATGCCACGTGAGCCGAAACGTCACGAAAACGAATGGTGACCGAATCGCCCATCTTGACGCCGACACCACCTCCAACCCTGGCCGCTTCTGTGAACTGCGCCTGCACGTTCCCGGACAGATTACCAGCCACGCTTTCCACGGCCTCCTGGAAACGGGATTCTTCCTTGTCGACACTTACATTGTTGAAGCACTCTGCCTGTCGGGCAACATAGCCGCCGAACACATCACGGTACACGTCTCCTGGCTTCTCGCCTGCGGGAAGAAATATTGGAATAACGGGGTCTGGCTGATTACGAAAATAATCGAAGAGAATCGCTTTGAAGTCCTTCAGCGCACCTTCCAATGGTGCGGCATCCGCAGGAGGGGACGCCGACAAACACGCGAACAGGGCAGTGGCGAGTAACGTTTTCATCAGACGCTTCCTTCAGGGCTCCGCTGCCCCAGCACTAAGCCTTAATCTACTGCCCCCCCAGCCATCGTAGATCACAATGCGCCGGATTGTCGGTCTATCTGGTTTAGCCTGACCACCTGCAGGCAACAGGCTGTGAGGCTTTGTTGGGAGGCGTACAGAGGTGTTCTCAAAGCGTCCTATCGATCTGGCTGATGGGATGGCGCACCACCTTCCTGGTCACCGCGCTGGTGGGCATACCGGTGCTGCTGGCGCAGATATTCCTGCTGCCGCGGTTGACCCCGGACAAGGCCATCCGCATCAGCGACCTGCCTGCCCTGTTCGTCAACCCGAAGCAGCGCGGGGCTGTTCAGCCTGGCCACGGCCCTGGTGGGTTGCGGCTTCGTCACGGTGCTGGTGCTGGGGCGTAACGTCAGCAACAGCCTGGCGGCCCAGTTGTCCTGAACGCGCTGCGCAAGAACGTGTGAACCAAGGGGCCGCCTTGCGACCCATCGCGGCTGAAGCCGCGCCTGCACATCAGGCGCGCAGCAGGTGGATACAAAGCCCCGCCAGCGCGCTTGCCAGCAGCACCTGGATCACACCACGCTTGTAGCGCAACAGCGCGACCGCGGCGGCGATTGCAATCACCGCTGAAGGCCACTCGAAGGCTCCGGCGAAACCCTGCGGCCACATGACGTGGTAGGCAAAAAACAACGCGAGGTTGATGATCACACCCACCACCGCGGCCGTGATGGCCGTCAGGGGAGCGGTGAATTTCAACTCGTCGTGCGTCGCCTCCACCAGCGGCCCGCCTGCCAGGATGAACAGGAACGAGGGCAGGAAGGTAAACCACGTCACCAGGCTGGCGGCGACCGCGCCCGCCAGAAACGGATGATCGGCTCCGAACATCGGGTGGACATAACCGCCAACGAACCCGACAAACGCCACCACCATGATCAAGGGGCCTGGAGTCGTTTCGCCCAACGCCAGGCCATCGATCATCTGCGTCGGTGATAACCAGCCGTAGTGCCCCACTGCTCCTTGGTATACATACGGCAGCACGGCGTAAGCACCGCCAAAGGTCAACAGTGCGGCCTTGGTAAAGAACCAGCCCATCTGGGTGAGCGTACCTGCCCACCCATATACCAGCGTCAACAGCCCCATCGGCAGCATCCACAGGCCGGCGCCGACCATCAGCAGGCCGACCAGATAGCTCCAGCGAAAGCGTGCATGCACCGGTGTGGGCGTGTCGTCGTCGATCACGGCAGCGCCATGGCTGGCCTTGACTTCACCCTGCTTGCCGCCTGTCGCGAACTGCCCAGGTAGCAGCCTTCCACCCAGGAAGCCGGTGATGGCGGCAATCAGCACAATCAACGGGAAAGGCAGGTTCAGCGCGAATATCGCGACAAACGACGCAGCGGCAATTCCCCACAACCAGCCATTCTTCAGGGCCCGCGAACCAATGCGATGCGCGGCCTGCATGACAATGGCCGTGACCGCCGGCTTGATGCCATAGAAAAGGCCCGCGATCGCAGGTACCTCACCGAAGGCAATGTAGACCCAGGACAGGCCGATCAGGATGAACAGTGAAGGGAGCACGAAAAGCGTCCCCGCAATCACCCCGCCCCAGGTGCGATGCATCAGCCAGCCAATGTAGGTTGCCAATTGCTGGGCTTCCGGCCCTGGAAGCACCATGCAGTAGTTCAAGGCATGCAGAAAGCGCTTCTCGCTGATCCAGCGGCGCCTCTCAACCAGTTCCTGGTGCATGATGGAAATCTGCCCTGCCGGGCCACCGAAACTGATGAACCCAAGCTTGAGCCAGAAGAGGAAAGCCTCGAGCAACCCTATGGAGGGCTGCTCGGCAACACCCTGTGAGGTGGATTCAGCCATCGGTTCTCCTCGGCGGCAAAGGGGGGGATTGTCATTGCTGATGGCCTTACGTGCCAGGGCACGCTCGATGCCAACCGCCTCAGGTAGCTGGGCTACACCAGCGCCTAGATGATAAGCACCGGTCAAGCCAGCACAAGCGCTCATTGCCTGGCGGCCAGCGCAAAGGTCAGGCGAACGCGGGTTCCCTCGTTCGGTGTGCTCTGAATATCCACCTGCCCGCCGAAGCGCTCCATGATGCGTTTGACCATCACCAGCCCCCCCAGACCTCCCTGCTTGGTCGTTGTGAAGGGCTGAAAGAGCCGTTTGCGCTTCGTCTCCAGCCTCTTTCTGGCGATGCCCAAACGCCAGGATCAGGCACCTGTGGCACGGGGCGCGGCCTGGGCGACGTGCCTCGTGTCGTGATCATCGCCGGCGCGTTGTTCTTCGCCACGGCGGTACTGCGCAGCGCGAGTACCAGCTGCAGCTGTGGCTCGACGCGATCGCCGCCGAGCAGGCGGCGAGCACCTTCGCCGCGGTGGGGCTCGTCAATGCCTTGCTGGTCGTCTTGCTGACGCAGTCTCTGATCGCGTTGACCGCTCGTTTCGGCACACTCGCCAACCTGGCCCTGGCGGCCATGTTCTATGGCATCGGATTCGGTGCCTATGCGCTCGTCGAACACACAGCGTTGATCCTGTCGTTCTTTTCTGGACGATGGGCGAGATTCTCGGCGTCACCCAAATCACCGCGTTGATCTCTCAGGAGACCTCATTGCAGACCCAGGCCCGTCTCTTTTCCCTCATCCCCATTCTCCTGGCGGCCGCCAGAATGGTCTCGGTGGGGTTGGGCGCTTCGTTGATTGCCGGCGTCGGGTTCACGCTGAGCTGGAGCCTCTACGGCACGCTGGGGTTGCTGTTCGCAGGCGCCTGCTTGTTGTGGTTCAGCCGTAAAGACGCAGCAGCGCATGCCTCGTCGGCGCAAGAACGTTGAGCAAGGAAGCGAGCAGCCTGTTCCGACTGACCGCTCGCCACACCATTCGACGGCCACGCATCACCCATGAATCCAGAACGCACTCTCGGCGAACTGCTCGCCATTCCACCAGTTGGCCGTCCCTGTTTCCATGCGGAAGTTCCTTGCCCCGGCCTGGCTCTGCAGCGGCGCCAACACTTCGCCATTGGCATGACGCCTCGCGCTCTTCTGCGCCGTTTCAGGGACGACGGCAACGATGTGCCCGGATTTTCCATCCGCCTTGCGCCGCGCGACGATCAACGCCACGCCGCCCTGGTTGGCGGCCTGCTGCAATTTGCTCAACGTGCCCGTCTGGCGCCAGCCGAAGTCGGGGCCAAAATCGCGCAGCCAGCGGAACAGGTCGTTTGCCCGCATTTCGCGGAGTGTCGTGCCGATCAGCGGCTCGACCGGCTTACCCTGCGACAGCGTGATCAGGGCTTTCTCCGTCCACCACACGCGCGGCAGGTATGCACCTGCCAGCATGCAGTAGTCATGGCAGTAGATATTGCAGAAGGTCATGCCGTCCCTGGGTTGGAAGCGCTTGTGAGACGGCTTGTCCACCGCCAGCCAGTCAACGATCGCCGCCAGTTCAGCGCGCAAACTGTCGGCCGAGTCACCGCGCCGCTGCGGCATGCTCGCTTCGTTGAGTGAGTGGGCACCGGCGAAATCGATCCGCCGCGTCACTACCCCTGGTTTGTGTGGCATGGCGACGGCGGTGATACCGCTGGCAGGTGAGGATACAGATGGGGCGACAACCGGAATGTCCCTCACTGTTGAGTCTGCAATCAGGAATTTCTGCGCAACGAAACCGCGCAGCAAGGCACCATTGAGTGATGTCTCCACTTCCAGGAAGCCATTGCGCGCCTTGCCGGTGAGGGCTCGCACTGGCTGGCCGTCCGGCAGGTTGGCGATCACGTTGGCTTGCGCCGGGTCGCTTTTGCGCGGTTCGCTGCGCATGCGCAACGGGCCCTCGCGCGTGTCGACCCTGAAGAGTTCGCCTTGTGCCGTCAGCTCGCTGGGAGGGGGCACCAATGAGCGTCCCGGCGCAGGCTGAGGCATCAGTGGGGGCTGGCCGTCCACGGCAACGGTGTGGGCCAGGCGGATGAAGTCGAAGAGGTTCTCGCCGTAGAACCGCTTACCGTCGAAAAAGCCCTGGCGCAGCCCTTTGCGGGGATTGAAGCCGCCGGTATTGTAAGCGATGCCGACCGCCGCAAGCTCCATGTCACTGAGGGACGATCGCTTGGTCAGACCGAGTTGCTTGAGGCCGCGCTTCAATTCGGCAACGCTCAGTTGCAACGCATCGTCGAAGTTGACGTAGCGCCGTTGCAGGAAGTAGTCGGGATCGGTCTTGAAGAACTGCAAATCACGTTGGAAGATCCCGAATCCATGGCAAAGCTTGTCCGGGTTGCGGGCGACTTTGGCGTAGCCGTCAATATGGTTGGCCATGTCCACCAGGGCCTGATGGGCAATGTCGAACATGGCCTGGCCGTTGGGAGCGGCCAGCAGTGCCGCCTTGTCCTTGGGGAAGGCCTGGCGCCCCTTCTTTGTATCCTGCTTGTTTACATCCAGGGTGTCGCCGACACAGAGCTCCAGGATTTCGGGCACCGGCAGGCCTTTGTTGCGCAGAACCGGCCAGACCTGTCCCGTTTCCTGACACGCGATCGCAGCCATGAAATCCACCGTCAGGGGCGTATTGGCTAGCGCAGGCGACATCTGGCTCTGAAACTGGTTCTTGAACCACTTCACATCGTTGGCATTGGGCATGTGGGGGATCTTTGACCGGTGAGTCGCCGGTCCGCTTGCGCCCCCATCGCAAACTGCTGAGAAATGAATGACCTGACGTCTTCATTAAAGTCTCGAATGTTCGAGTGTCAAGTTCATGGCGCATCTCGCCGCTCAGCGGCCTTGAAACCATCGGAGGCGGTGAATGCTGAATGCGCGAAAGCCGCTAAAGTCATTTTGACATCACCCCAACCAGACGGAATACATCGCTCCACGGAGGACTCCATGCTCAGGCTCACGCAAGCAGGTTTGACGACACTGTCCGCGCTTTTGATGCCCATGGCCATGACCGCCTGCACCTCGACGGATCGCGTCATGACGCCCTACGAGAACAAACTGGAGGTAGATAGCGTCAACGCAGTGAAATTCCACAGCATGCTCTATTTCCCCTCCGGAACAGCCCTCCACTACCCCGGTTACGTGGTCGCGCTCGAAAAGAGCCCACAACCGATCATCGGTGGGCCCAAGGTCAGCAACGAGAGCAAACAGCTGTTTCACGGCGACGCCAATTACTTCAGGGAAGAAGAAGATACCGCTAGCAACACGTCTCACCAGATCAAACGCATCCAGCAGTGGGACACCAAGGCGATGTTCGTCTCGCACATACTCAAGAATGGCGTGCTGTTGGACCAAGACACAGGCTACATGGCCAAGTCCCATTGCTTTGTCTACAACGCCTATGCAGCCGACGCCTTGGCTGGCATCCGCAAAGACTACGACCTGAAGAAAGTGAGCGATTGGAATGCCTGCGATGCCTCACGCAATCTGGAGCAGACCCACTCAGACCTCACGAACTTGTACCAGGAGAGCGCACGAGCGCTGAGATCGCTTGAGCAAAACCTGACCAGGGACCTTACCGGTTCACGCTACACCCATGTCGTCGTCGTGGTCATGGGCTGGAACACTGCCCAGGACGAGGCCATCCGCAACATCAACGACATCACGGGCAACCTGATGGCTGCCGCCTATGAAGTTGGCCAGGCGCAAAAGGCGCCGCTCAACCAGGCCAAGGCGTTGCAGAGCAACCAGATCTTCCAGCCAACAGGCGAAAAAGGTATTTACACCACGCCCAAGACAGACGTCCTCGACACTGCTCGATTTCGCCCTCTCGTCATCGGTGTGACCTGGCCATCGTTCTGGTCCAATTCGGTCACCAATTTCTTCAGCTATGGCAACAAGGCCAATGACGCCGACGAGATCGGCCTGACTTGGTTGAACATGCTCGTCAACCAGAGTGTGCCCAACGCGCTTGCGGCGTCCAAGAGCAAGGCCAAAGTCGTCACCATCGGCCACAGCTTCGGTGCACGCGCCATGATGCGTGCGCTGTTCAGTTCGCCCGCGCTGGTGCCACAGCAGGCCTATCCGCAAAGCCATGTGGACCTGGCGGTAGGCCTTCAGGGCGCGGTCAGTATCAATCGCTTCACCGTGGGTGATGGCAAGGAAGGCGCCCCCTATCGGGATTTTGCAAAACTGCAGAACACCCACATCGCGCTTACCGCCTCGGAGCATGACGGCGCTGCCGGCGGCCCGGTGTTCTGGTACGACCCGTCCGGCTCGATCAAGTCCTGGAACCAGGTGTGTGGGGCGTTAGCTCCGGCGAGGTCCGCCACGTTCGACTGCTTGAAAGCCAGCGATACCTCCGCCTCCCTGAATGGCCTTTTCAGCCTGTGCAAGGTAGGTGACAGCCATTGCACGGCATCGACGCTGAGTCGGAACAAGGTCAGCTACATCGACGCATCCAACGGAATAACCCAATTCAACTCACCGGGTTCGGGAGGGGGCGCTCATAGCGACATCTACCGGCTTCCCATGGGCAGATTGTTGTGGCGCCTGATCGAGCAATATGCACCGAGCGCCGAGCCTCGGGCCGAGACGCCGCTAGCGGCCCAGTAAATGCTGCGCATCACGCCGGGGCCTGCCGCTGGCGACCGTCAGCGGCAGCGAATGGCGGTAGACCTCAATCGGCACCGTTGGGAAACGGGAGCCGCGCCAGGATCCCGACGATCACGGCGGCAAATCGTCCGTCAGGGTCGAGGTCAGGATCAAATACGGTAACGGTCATGCCCCGGCAGCGTCGGTCGGCCACAAAGGGCGTCATGATCTTCACCAGATCGTCCGGCGTGAGCCCTGGAGTGCCTGGGGAATCGACAGCGGGCATCGTGGCTTGGTCCAGCACATCGACATCGAGGTGAATCCAGAAGCCTTGGGCGGGAGCTTGGTCAAGTACATCGCCGATGCGCCGCACAACGGCCTCGGGGCCGATCGCCAACGCCTCGAAGACATCAATCCGGTTGATCGACGTGTGGTTGATATCGGGCCATGCGAAATCCTCGTCACGGTTTTCGCGCTCCCCCAGTTGCACGACGTAGGTATCGTCAAACAGCGGGGCCGGTACACCCGGCCAATGCGTTGCCAGCGCCTTCGCCACGCCCGGTCGCCAGGGCAAGGTCCATGCCCGCCACGGTGCCCAGCGTTTGCTCGGGGTCATAGTTGCCGGGATGACGAAAATCGCTGTGCCCATCGATGTGGATCAGTGAAAGCGGCCCGGCCTGCCGCGCGCCTGCAAGCGCCCCCAGTAGAATCGAACAATCGCCGCCGATCACAAGCGTGAATTCGATCGTGTCCCAGGAAGTGGTGTAACTCATCATGGCCTTGACCACTGAGTTTGCCGTTTAGTTGATCACGGCCGACAGCTTGGCCTGTGGATTATCGCTGACTGCCTCGAACGCCTCCAACTGCATATAGCGCCGTTGCAGGCACCACTCGTCGTTCTGCTCCAACAGCATCGCGCCTACCAGCCGTGTGATGGCAGGATCGTTGGGAAAGATGCCCACGACGTCGGTGCGGCGTTTGATTTCAGCATTGAGCCGTTCCAGTGGATTGGTGCTGTGCAACTGCTGTCGATACGCTTTGGGAAACGCCATGTGGGCCAGCACTTCATCCTCGCAACCATCCATGAGCGCCGCGATCTTGGGGTACTTTTCGCGCAACTGATCGACGACCAGGCGCCACTGCTGGTGGCATTCGGTGCGGCTGTCCTGGGCGAAAACCGTACGCAAAAGCGCCGCCACCATGGTGCGCTGGCCCTTGCCCACATGGGCCATGGCGTTGCGCATGAAGTGCACGCGGCAACGCTGCCAGGTCGCGTTGAAGACCTTGGAAACAGCTGCCTTGAGCCCTTCGTGGGCGTCGGAGATGACCAGCTTCACGCCACGCAGGCCACGCCGCATCAGGCTTCGCAGGAAGTCCGTCCAGAACGGTTCTGCCTCCGAAGGGCCAACCCGCATGCCCAAGATCTCGCGCCCGCCATCGGTGTTCACGGCCACGGCGATTATTACAGCGACCGAGACGATGCGCCCGGCCTCCCGCACCTTGACGTACGTGGCATCAATCCACAGGTAAGGCCAATCGCCTTCCAGGGGACGGTCCAGAAAGGCGTGGACACGCTCATCGATCTCGCCGGCCAACCGTGACACTTGGCTCTTGGAGATGCCGGTCACGCCCATGGCTCTGACCAGCTCGTCCACCGAACGGGTTGAAACGCCTTGAATGTAGGCTTCCTGGATCACCGTAGCCATCGCCTTCTCAGTGGTGCGCCGAGGCTCAAGAAAGCCAGGAAAGTAGCTACCTTGGCGCAACTTCGGGATCTTCAGGTCAACGTCGCCAGCACGGGTTTGCCAGAGGCGATCCCGGTAGCCGTTACGGCTGTTTGTCCGGTCGGGGCTTTTGACATCGAAGCCGGCGCCGCACAGGCCTTCGACATCGAACTCCATCATACGTTGGGCAACGAACTGGATCATTTGCTTGAGCAGATCAGCGTCTGCCCCTTTCACAACCAACTCGGTCAATGCGATAGTGGGCTTGGTCATTGTGGTTTCTCTGGTGAAGGTTAAGTCCGCAAACTCAACGTTAGCCAAGAACCACGATGACCATCCTCTTTCGCCCGCAGGGCGCCTTCGGTTGGTTTAGTTACACCACTTCCTGGGACACGATCCAATTGATCGACAGTACACAACAGCACGCCGTTTCAGAGTCGTCGCCTATTTTCACTCGGCGCCATCTACTCCAGGCCGGGATGACCGGGATTGCCGTCAGTGTGCTTTCACCGTGGTCGTCATGGGCGGCACCATCGGGCGTCCTGGTGAACGATGTGACGATGCTCAATCCGATTTGGGTCAATCGTTTGCTCGCACCTCGCACCACGGGCGAAATACAGCGGGCGCTCGCGATGTCGTCAGGCCCAGTCAGCATCGGTGGTGGCCGCTATAGCATGGGGGGGCAGATTGCTACCGAAAACAGCCTGCACCTCGACATGCGTCAGTTTAATCAGGTAATCCGATACTCGCCTGAGAGCAGAGTCATACGCGTGCAAACAGGGATGCGTTGGCGTGACCTGCAGTCGGTCATAGACCCGGACGACCTCTCGATAAAAATCATGCAGAGTTATGCCAACTTCACCGTCGGCGGATCGCTGTCAGTCAATGCTCATGGACGCTATGTCGGCGCAGGTCCAGTCATCAACTCGGTGCGTTCTCTGCAACTGGTGCTTGCAGACGGTTCGGTAGCAGAAGCGTCCCGCACCACAAATTCCGACCTGTTCTACGCTGCTATCGGTGGCTATGGTGCAATGGGGGTGATCACTGAGGTCGAGCTGGACCTTGCGTCCAACATCACAATGGAACGTCAGATACGCCGCATGCCAGTTGCTGATTACCCGCGTTTTTTCAATGAGCACGTCCGCGAGAACGAACAGGCTATCCTGCATAATGCCGATTTGGCCCCCCCTTATTTCGACATGGCCACTTCCGTCACTTGGCGTGCCTCGGACAAAGCGTTGACCGTCGCGGAAAGGCTGGTGGCCCCGGGGCAGTCGTACAAGATCAACCAGACCGTCATGTGGAGTGTGACCAAGCTTCCCGGTGGCCCAATGATTCGCAAGGATGTGGTCGATCCACTGCGCTATCTCAATCAGCCGGTCGTACGGCGCAACTACGAGGCCAGTGCGGATGTCGCTTCGCTTGGCCTCATTGCAACCCGAAACAGTACCTATGCGTTGCAAGAATATTTTGTGCCAGTGACACAGTTCAATGCGTTCGTAACGCAAATGGCCGCCATTCTTCAGGCGCACAGCGTTGACGCCGTTAATATCTCCATCCGACACGCTCCGGCCGACCCCGACTCGTTTCTGTCCTGGGCACGCGAAGAAGTGTTTTCATTCGTGCTCTATTATTGGCAGCGCGTCGGGGTGGATGATCGCGAGGCCGTTGGCGTGTGGACACGCGAACTCATCAACGCGGCGCTGTTGCTTGGCGGTACCTACTACCTTCCCTACCAACTGCATGCAACGCAGGCACAGTTTTCAAGTGCCTACCCAAACGCGCGCCGTCTGTTAGCACTCAAAGCGCAAGTCGATCCAGGAGGGCGATTCCGGAACAAGCTCTGGGACAAGTACCACGCGGGATAGTGTAAAGCTCGTGGCAAGGGTGTCTGAGCCCAAGCGGGTGTTGATCCGAATCCGTTGTTTCGGCAATTGCCACTTCATTCGTAGGCATATCCGAGCGGTCGCATTTGGCCGATTACTGCGCTTCATGATTGTCCGCTTTGGGTCGGAAGCAGCCGCTCACGTGTATCCGTTACCAATTCAAAATGGGTATTGAATCGGGCAGCAAGTGATATCCATTGAAAGCGGAACAAGAACCAGGCAGCCTCAGCGCACAGCCTCAAGCACCTTGCGTATCTCCTGAGCGACCAGCGCCTCGATACGCCCCTCATCCAAGGCCCTCGAAAACACTGCGCAACACGCGATGGCCTCCCCAACCGCACATCGATAGACCGCCACCACACTGCCGGGGCCACACCCGGTATGCCCGGCCAGCGTCAGGCCGCCCTCGATCGTCCCTCGCATCAGACCCAGGGCATAGCCTGGTGCGATCCACGGCCGGCCGGCCATTGGCCCACCCAATACCTTCGTTGCCTGCATTTCCTGGAGCAGGTCGGCCGGAAGCAGTGTCCCGGCAAGCAGGCGATCCAGGAAAAGGGCAGCCTGGGAAACAGGGCCGATCAGCAACCCGTGGTAGACCCAGCCAGGGTCGTAGTTCAACGAATGGCCGAGGTAGTCACCGTGCAGGTCTGCGCGTTTCGTTGCCAAGCGAACCGACAAGATGCCAAGTGGAGCCAGAACTTGCTGCCTGAGCGCCTCTTCAAGCAGCAGGCCTGTGGCACGTTCGATGAGCCTGGCGACCAGCATGTAGCCCACATTCGAGTAGCGCCAACCCGCTCCAGGGTCGTAGCGAAGCCGAGCGCCATCCAGGCGCTGCATCATCTCGTCCGCCGACCACGCGAATTCATGATTGGCAACCGCCGCGTGGTACGCGGGAAGCTCGCCATAATCCGCAAGACCCGCTTCGTGACGCAGCAGCTGACGCAGGGTGTAATTTGTTTCAGGCAGCGCGGCATCCAGGGCGAGTCGTCCGTCGCGCACCAGAGTCAGGGCGGTCGCGGCCAACACCGTCTTGGTGAAACTCCACCATGGCACACAGGGTTCGGCCTGGAGCGATGGCGTAATGAATCGACCGTTGGAAAGCGTGGAAATCAGCATCGAGTACTCAAGCAGTGATGACAGGCCAGTAAACAAGCGCAGAGGCAACAACATACCCCGTTCCGGCGATGCAAGCCGTCAGTCGGCCTCGGGACAAGAACTGGATGGTGTATACCAGGGCACCGCAGAATCGATGTAGACGTGCTTTTGCTTGCCTGGCTGGAACGGTGTATCAAGTGTACCCAGCGCGATCGAGATCCAGTCGGCGAACTCACCTTCGGATCGTGACCAGAACAACGTCGAGCCACACGCCCCGCAGAACTCGCGTAACACTGTCTGCGATGAGGCGTAGGCATTGATGCTGTCGACCCCGCGAAGTATGCGAAGCGCGCTGCGCAGCACGCTACCGTATGACGCGAATGCAGCCCCGTGGCCTTTGCGGCACTGGCTGCAGTGACAATGGCTCACGGCCTTGGGTGGCGTGAGCAACTCGTAGCTGACCGCTGCGCACAGGCAGCTTCCTTGATGTGCCGCTGTCATATGCCCTTCTGTGCAGGTGAAAAATTGTGATGCCTGTCAGTCAGCGTACTGGGGCTGCGTTGCAGCCCTTTCGCGGCACGAGGCCGCTCCTACATGGGGTACGCGATCCCTGTAGGAGCGGCCTCGTGCCGCGAAAGGGTCGCAAAGCGACCCCGGCAATCTTGAATTGAGCAGTCATATCCCGACAATCGCAATACCCTCAAAGGGATGGCCAAACGCTCTACCCCAAGCCACCCATCGATCCCACTGATGATTACTATCAAGCCGCCCGCCTGTCGAGCTGCAAAATCCACCCCCTATAATCGCCTCCCCGTTTTCCCCTCGCTGCAGCGCCTGTCCCAGGCGACAGTCCCCTATGGAAGCCCGCACCATGCCAAGCCCCAACCCGTCCCCCCACAGCCCACCCGAACACAGCCAGCAGAGCGTCCGTCAGCAGTGGCTGGCGATTCTCTCGGTCGCCGTGGGCGCTTTCGCCCTGGTGACCAGCGAGTTCCTGCCGGTGGGCGTGCTCAACGATGTCGCCGCTGATCTTGGCATCAGCGCCGGCCAGGCCGGCCTGATGGTGACCCTGCCCGGCATCATGGCGGCCCTGGCCGCGCCCTTGCTGTCGGTGGGCATCGGTGCCCTGGACCGACGCTACCTGCTGATCGCCCTGACGCTGATCATGATCGTCGCCAACGCCGTGGTGGCCTACGCCACCGACTTCGGCCTGCTGCTGTTCGGCCGGGTGCTGCTGGGCATCAGCATCGGTGGTTTCTGGGCGACCGCGATCGCCCTGAGCGGCCGCCTGGCGCCCAAGGGCGTGGGCGTGGCCCAGGCCACCTCGATCATCATGGTCGGCGTGACCCTGGCCACCGTGCTCGGCGTGCCCGTGGGCACTTGGCTCAGTGGGCTCATGGGCTGGCGCATGACCTTCCTGGTCACCGCGCTGGTCGGCGTGCCGGTGCTGCTGGCGCAGGTCCTGCTGCTGCCGCGGCTCAACCCGGAGAAGGCCATCCGCATCAGCGACCTGCCGGCGCTGTTCATCAACCCGCAGGCGCGGGTCGGCCTGATCGCGGTGTTGCTGATCGGCCTGGCGCACTTTGCCGCGTATACCTACGTCGCGCCGTTCTTCAAGCACAACGCCGGCTTCGACGGGCCGATGATCGGCTCGCTGTTGCTGCTCTACGGCGTGGCCGGGGTGCTGGGCAATGTCTTCGCCGGTTTTGCCGCCAACCAGAGCGTGCGCTACACCCTGATGCTGGTCGCCTTGATGATCGGCGTCGGCACCGCGCTGTTCCCCTACTTCGCCACCAACCTCACCGGCGCGGCGATGCTGATCGCGCTGTGGGGCTTCGCCTTCGGCGCCTTCCCGGCCTGCGCCAGCATCTGGATGTTCGTCGTGGCGCCCAAGGATGTGGAGCGCGGCATGCCGCTGTTCGTCGCCATGTTCCAGGTGATCATCGCCCTGGGCTCGTTCTTCGGTGGGCGGATCGTCGACCAGATGGGCAGCGCGGTGCTGTTCAGCCTGGCCACGGCGCTGGTGGGCTGCGGCTTTGTCACGGTGCTGGTGCTGGGGCGCAGCGTCAGCAATCGCCTGGCGGCCCAACCGTCCTGAGCGATCGCTGTGGGAGCGGGCTTGCCCGCGACGCAGGCGGCGCGGTGGATGGCGCCGGCTTCGCAGGTGCCCCCGGAGATGAGCGAGTCGTTATCTTGCACGGCGAGATAGCGGCTCCAGCATCATTTGTTTCTTTGACCAACGATTGTCCAAAGTGACGACCAGGCCATCCGCCTGTACGTGACTCGGTTGGGCCGTCCGCTCCTCGGCGATCAGTGCAGCTAGCTTGCTGACGCTTTCGGGCACATCGGACATTTCCTGCAGTGCCTTGTGCATTCGCCGGCTTATCCCTATCGTTACGCCCGATTCGGGCATGTTCATGAACACATAATCCTGCCCATTAAGCTGACCACGCCCTAGCCGCTCTTGCGGAGCCTGGATAATGAACGAGTAGTAGTCTTGAATTGCCGCGACAACATCAAAGTCTAGATCCTCCGCATCGTCGTCATATTCCTCCGGATCAGCAATATGAAAGTCCAGGCTGGGAGAGAAACACGCCTGCACCGCCACACGAAGGGAAGGAAACTGACCATTCACCTTGCGCAGTTGCCGGGTCTGGGTCTTTGCTTTGCGCAACGCATCAGCATCAAATTGATTGCTACGCCCCTTGGCTTCTGCAACCACCCAACCACCACGGCTGTTCAGACCAATCAAGTCTGGCTGGGAACGGTCTATAAGCACCGCCGTCCCTCCCAGGGACTTCAGCATCGACAAGTGGAAAAGCCATGGCGCATCGAGAAGCCGCGAGCACAATACCTTCGTAGCTAACATACCAAAAAAGTAAGAAACACCCCCTTTCTCACTCGGGTCCAACCCCTCATATAGTTTACTTTGCGCGATCGTGTACTTCCCGAACTTGAGATTCGCATAGACCGTGTGAGCACGCACTATGCAATCACTCACAGAATACAGGCCATGAGCAAAAAGATGCGCCATCCCTGGTTTCCCCATGGAGATGGCGGCCCATACCAACTCTGTCATTTCAACGGTGAGCCACCGCCGCCCTCTGAGGAGCCTTCCGTAATGCGCTGGAAAATGAGTGGGTGAATAACGAATCAGGTACGTCATCAGTAAAAATCCATTTCAAGTATTCCACCTCACTGACATGCCATATCCGAAATACTAATTACCAGCCGCTGTCATACCCACGACACGCCCGCTGGCACTCGGATACCATCGCATTTCGTTTCGTGAGTTGAGGCCACTTTCAACCAGACCTTTGCTGGCCAGGTAGGAAAGTGTCTCGTGCGATTCGGTGGTGCTCACCCCCAACTCTTTACTCAACCCAGTGGCCGAGCGCATGGTGTAAGGGCCAGTGCACATGTGAGCAAGCAGTTTTTTCTGCAAGGCGGAAAGCTCAGAGAGCAACGCCTTGCTCTGCTCTTCTTCTACTTCGGCTTCGCCAGGTTCACTCTGCTCGACTATCTGCAATGCTGTACGCGCCTTGCTTTCAGCAGCCGCAGCCTTCTCTTTTGTATCGCTCAATTCCTGCAAGAACTTTTCACTAAGGCCTCTTATGAAGCGCAGCGAGGAAACCGAGGCCACCAATGAAAAACCCACCAAAACCAGCAGCTTGCTGAGATCAAATTCGTTGCTTTTCAAGATATCGCTGACCAGCGTACTTGATATCGTATTCAAGAACAAAGGCACCATCAGTGAAGCGCAAACCCCAATGGCCATATGTTGCAAGCACGAGAGCCGCCCCTCCGCACTTGCAGTAATACGGGCAACGACGCCACCAAATGCTCCAGACAACAACAGAGAGGCGAGAACAATCATTGACATATCATTCACTACAGTGTTTCCCTTCACAATTCCATGGATCGCAAGAAAAGGTTTCTGGCTCCTGCTTCTGGCATCCAGCCTGATCGCAGAGTGGCATAAGCAATGGCATATAGCCACACCTTCTCTTGAGGCAGCTCCTGCATCCAAGCGTTCAGCCTCATAGCGGTCCCATGCCTGAGCAGTGCTGAACCTATACAGGCTACTGCAGTGATGGCTGATCGCTCCCTTCAACCAGCCCCAACCAATATTCCACGTCCACCTCATCGATCTGCTCGGGGCGCAGGAACTGCTCGGCATACTGGCGATACACGCCGGTGTTGAGGAACAGCCGCAGCAACTGCCCGTCGATATGGTTGTCACGGGCCATCGACACCAGGATCTTCACCGACTCGGACAGGGTCTTCGGCGCCTTGTACGGCCGGTCCGCCGCGGTCAGCGCCTCGAAGATGTCGGCGATCGCCATCACCCGCTCGGGGATGCCCAACGCATCCTTGCCGAGCCGGCGCGGATAGCCGCTGCCGTCCATCTTCTCGTGATGGTTGCCGGCAATCGCCGGCACGCGCCGCAGCTGACGCGGGAACGGCAACGCGCTGAGCATGATGATGGTCTGCACGATGTGCTCGTTGATCTTGAAACGCTCCTCATCGTTGAGCGTGCCACGGCGAATCGACAGGTTGTACAGCTCGCCATGGTTGCTGGCATGGGCCGGCAGGCGCATGTCGAAGCCCCAGCGGTTGCGCGGATCGTCCTTGGCCACTGGTGGCTTGCGCGGCCCCCAGGGCACCTGGTGCTCGTCGCGGTCGGCCAGCAGCGGTTCCTCCACCGGCAGGGGCGCAGGTGGCATGTCGGCGAAGCGCGCGGCCTCGTCGCGGGAGATGCCCAGGCGGTTGTCGAAGTGCCGCAGCCAGCGGCGCTGGCCGATGCGGCGCAGGCGTTCGATGTCGGCCTCCTGCATGAACTCGCCGCCGATATTGGCTTGGGCGACGAAGGCGAACTCGTCTTGCAACTCGGCCCGGCACTGCTCCAGCGCCTGGCGCAGCAGCAACTCGTCATCGCCGTTGGCCACGCCTTGCCAGTAGGCGATCTCGGCGTCGCGCCAGAGCACCTCGAAGCGCATGCGCACCTCATGCACACGGTTGTACAGGGTCTCGAGCTTGGTCGCCTTGTCCACCACGTATTCGGGGCTGGTAATCTTGCCGCAGTCGTGCAGCCAGGCGGCCACGCGAAACTCGTAGCGCTCGTCCTCGTTCATGCTGAAGCCGGCATAGGGGCCGCTTTCGGCCTGCACGGCCTGGTCCAGGAGCATCTGCGCCAGCTGCGGCACTCGCTCGCAATGGCCGCCGGTATAGGGGCTCTTGGCGTCGATGGCGTCGGCCAGCAGCTTGATCATGGCATCCAGCAGGCGCTGCTGGGCCTCGACCAGCTGGCGGGTCTCGATGGCCACGGCGGCGGCGCCGGACAGTTCCTCGACGAAGCGCCGGAACGCCTGCCCGGCGTGTTCGTCCTCCAGTTGCAGGACCAGAATGCCGAGGAGCGACTGGCCGCGGTCGTTGAGCACCACCGCCAGGCTGCGTCCCTGCAACGACAAGGCCTGGGTCACGGCATTGGCGAGGTCTTGATGGTCGTGCTCATGTACCGCCAGTTCAGCCGGATAGTCCTGGGCCCGGCAGGCCGCAGCCAGGCGCAGGCGTGCGTTGTCGGCATCGTACAGGTACACCGCGCCGGCACTGGCGCTGGCAGCCGCCACCAGGTGGTTGAGCACGCCGTCGAGCATACGCTCGAGCTGGGTCTCGCGGCTGAGCGTGAGGGTGATCGCCTGGAAGTTGCGGATGGTGCCGGACATGCGGCTGAGCACCCGGCTCAGTTCACGCACCTCCGACACCCGCGAGAGCACACCCACCTCACGGCTGAAATCAAAACCGGCCAGGCCCTGCACCTGCTCCGTAAGCCGGCGCAACGGGCGGCCGATGCGCCGGCCGAGCAAGCCACCGAGCAACAGCAACACCGCCGCCAGCGCGCCGGCCCAGAGCAGTTGCTCGAACAACACCTGGCGCGCGCCGGCCAGCAGCTCGTGGGCCGGCACGGCAATCAGCACCTGCAGGTCCTGCCCGGCCACGGTGGTCAGCGGCACGCGCATGCCATACCAGGTCTGCCCTTCAACCTGATACGGCTGTGGCCGGGTACCCTGGAGGGTATCAGCATGGATCCGTGCGAGGCTGGCAATGCCCAGTTCATCGATGCGCGACAGGCGCACGCCCTCGCCTTCGCGGACGATGACCCGCTGCAGGTCCGGATAGGCCACCACGCTGCCCTGGTCATCGACCACGGCGATCTCGGTGCCAGCCGTCATGCGCAGGTCGCGGCTCTCGCTGGCCAGGTCGGTGACCGAGACGTCCATGCCGATCACCGCCGCGCCATCGACGCTACGCTGGGCCATGGTCAGGCCGATCTCGCGGGTGGTGAAGAACACATAAGGGCGGGTAAGCACGGTGGTGGCTTGCGCAGAGGCTTCGACGAACCAGGGGCGCTGACGCGGATCGTAGCGGTAGTCCGGCTTGGGCTGGTGCAGCAGCAGGGTCATCGCCTGGTCGTAGAAACGCCATTCGCCATGCAACGCACCGTCTTCGCCCAGGCTGACGGTCTGTACCAGGAACATCGTGCCTGCCGGTGCCGCGAAGCGCTGCAGCAACTGTGGGTCGCGCAGGCGGCGGACCAGCAGGAACTCGCCATTGGGGTAGCCGAGGTAGGCGGCGCTGAGCATGCGGTTGGCGCGCAGGCTCTCGACCAGTTGCGGCAGGCGCTCCAGGTGCTGCGCCATTGTGCCCGCAGCGGTATCGAAGGCCAGCAGGCGGATGCTGCTCTGCACCGGATCGACCAGGCGTCGGGCGCGCTCGTCGATGGTCCGGCCGATCTGCTGGGCGGCATCGCCGGCGGCGGCCACCAGGGTCTGGCGCACCCCCAGGTAGCCCTGCCAGGCCAGGGCCGCGCCCAGCGCCAGCATGCCCAGCATGATCGCCAGCGCCACCAGCCATTGCAGGGAGATACTCCGGCCACGGTTGTTCATGAACGCCTGCCCCGTGCAGACGCCAGCCTTGCCGCATGCCCCATCAACGCGCAGCCCATCCCAGGTACTCCCCGTGTGGCGATTTCCACAGTGTAATCAGCCCGCGCGAACCTGCCGGCCTGTGACAGTGGCTGGTAGCGAGACAGTCGCATGCTGGCGCAACGACATCAATCATGCCCTGAATCATTGTGGGAGCAACTGTCTTGCTCAATTTTTAGAATCTGGCGCGATCCCCGTGGGAGCGGGCTTGTCGGACCGCCGCACCGCCGCGAACACCGGCGCAGCCGGTGCCATACACCGCGCTGGATTCTTCACGGCGGTGCGGCGGTCCGATAAACCCGCTCCCACAGGGTCAAGCTAAATCAAGTTTGTTCCATGAGAGTGGCCCGTCCCGCAGTCGTCAGAATTGCGGCAAAAAACTCGTATACAAAAAAAAGAAATTCTGTTTACACTGCCTCACGCCTACGACAACGGTCATCGCCGTTGCGTATTGCGACAGGCTCAAGCCATGCGACATCCGCTATCGCCCAACCTCCCCGGGCCCCCTTCTCGAATGCCGTGCGTCCTGAACGCCGCATCCGCCCTGCTGCCATCGACCCACACGCCCGATACGCCCTCGCCAGGGCCGATCCTGCGCGTGCGCGGTTCTGCTCCAGCCTTCGACGCCGGGCTTCGCCACGGCGCCTGACGCTTCCCTACAATCAGAAAACACACCCCAAGCGGGAGGGACACCCATGCCCAAGACACTACTGGTCAAGAACGCCGAACTGCTGGTGACCATGGACGGCGAACGCCGCGAGATCAAACGCGGCGGCCTCTATATCGAAGACAATGTGATCAGGCAGGTCGGCCCCAGCGATACCCTGCCGCAACACGCCGACGTGATCCTCGACATGACCGGCAAGGTGGTCATCCCGGGCCTGGTCAACACCCACCACCACATGTACCAGAGCCTCACCCGCGTGGTGCCGGCGGCCCAGGACGGCGAACTGTTCAACTGGCTGACCAACCTCTACCCGATCTGGGCGCGGCTGACCCCGGAGATGATCTCGGTATCGACCCAGACGGCCATGGCCGAGCTGATCCTCTCGGGCTGCACCACCTCCAGCGACCACCTGTACATCTACCCCAACGGCTGCAAGCTCGACGACAGCATCCACGCCGCCGAGGAGATCGGCATGCGCTTCCACGCCGCGCGCGGCAGCATGAGCGTCGGCCGCAGCCAGGGCGGCCTGCCGCCGGACTCGGTGGTGGAGAAGGAAAGCGACATCCTCAAGGAGTCACAGCGCTTGATCGAGGACTACCACGATGCCAGCCACGGCTCGATGCTGCGCGTGGTGGTGGCGCCCTGCTCGCCGTTCTCGGTCAGCCGCGACCTGATGCGCGAGGCGGCGGTTCTGGCCCGCCAGTATGGCGTGTCGCTGCACACCCACCTGGCCGAGAACGTCAACGATATCGCCTACAGCCGCGAGAAGTTCGGCATGACCCCGGCCGAGTACGCCGAGGACCTGGGCTGGGTCGGCCACGACGTCTGGCACGCCCACTGCGTGCAGCTCGACCAGCACGGCATCGAGCTGTTCGCCCGCACCGGCACCGGGGTCGCCCACTGCCCGTGCTCGAACATGCGCCTGGCCTCAGGCATCGCGCCGATCCGCAAGATGCGCGACCACGGCGTGCCGGTGGGCCTGGGGGTCGATGGTTCGGCGTCCAACGACGGCGCCAGCATGATCGGCGAGGTGCGCCAGGCGCTGTTGCTGCAACGGGTCGGCTTCGGGCCGGATGCGATGACTGCCCGCGAGGCGCTGGAGATTGCCACCCTGGGCGGCGCCAAGGTGCTCAACCGCAACGATATCGGCGCCCTCGCCCCGGGCATGGTCGCCGACTTCGTCGCCTTCGACCTTGGCCATGTGGCCTATGCCGGCGCCCTGCACGACCCGCTGGCGGCGCTGGTGTTCTGCACCCCGACCCATGTCGACACCAGCGTGATCAACGGGCGTGTGGTGGTTCAGGGTGGGCGCATCACCACCGTCGACCTGCCGCGGGTACTGGAGCGGCACAACCAGCTGGCGCGTCAGTTGGTCATCGGCGAGTAGCACCCAGCCCATCGCGGGGCAGGCCCGCTCCCACGCCAAGCTTCGCGATCAGGGCGGGCCAGCTATGGGACAGCCACTTCCCTGAGCCGCCGCGCCAGTTCCAGGGCCACCCGCCCGCTGGCCGGCGTGGGTACCAGCTCGGTGAACGGGATATCGATCATGCGATTCTCGCGCACCGCCCGCAGGCTCGAGAGCACCGGGTCGCGGGTCAGCAGCTGACGCTTGCGGCTGGCCGGCGACCACAGGGCGTCGGCCAGCAGGATCACATCGGGGTCGCTGCTCAGCAGCGCCTCGCGGTTGACCGTCACCCGGTACTGGTCAATCCCGCCGAGCACATTGCGCGCCCCGGCGGCGGCCAGCAACGGCGTGACGAAACCCCGCCCGCCTTCGCTGTCCAGCCCCCGGACCTCGCTGTCGAGGTAGAACACCGACAGCGGCTTGCCGACAGGCGCGATCGCCCTGGCCCGCGTCAGGTCCGCCTCCATCGCCTCGATCAACGCCTGCGCCCTCGCCTGCCTGCCGAGCATTTCGCCAAGGAGGGTCAGGTCACGCCGGACATGGGCGTAGTAGTCCAGGGAATGACCGGCACAGGCCGACTCGAGCAGGTAGGTGGCGATCCCGTTGCCGGCCAGCCGGGTTCGCGAGCTGACCCCATCGCCGAAAGCCGTGGCGAATCCACCGACCACCAGGTCCGGCCTTTGCGCGTACAGCACCTCGCTGGCCGGATACTCCCGGGCGATCACCGGCACGCCCTGGTAGCGGCCCTGCTTGTAGGCGACGCCGTTGTCGTCCAGGTAGGCCACCCCGACCATCGACGGCCCCGCACCGAGGGCGAGCAGCAGGTCGGCCGCGTGCTGGTTGAGGGCGACGATACGCGCAGGCGTCGCCGCAGGCCGTTGCCAGTCCTGCCCGCAGTTGCGAAAGCTCTCGGCCAGGGCCGGTGTGCCACAGCACAGGGCCAGCGACAGCAACCAGGCTTTACGCATCGCATGTCCCTCCCTTGATCAGCAATCTTTCGGCGATCCTTCCGCCCTCTAGATGCGTTTCCACCAATTCCTCCACCTCCCGATCATCACGTACCCGATACCAGCAGCCGTCCGGGTGCACCGTCAGCACTGGCCCCAGGTTGCAGGGGAACTGGCACCCCGTGCGAGTCAGCAGCACGCCGCCCGGCGTCTCGATCAGGTCACGCTCCAGCAACTGGCGACGCAGGCGTTTCCACAATGGCAAGGCACCGCGCCGCACGCAGCGTGGGCCGGTGCACAGGAACACCTGGCGGGCATGCTCGGGTATCCGCGACCAGTCCGGATCGCTGGCCACCGCGTTGACCTGGTCGCATGGCAGGTGACGGGCATGCTCGCCGACGCTGGCACACGCCGCCCGAGCATCCAGCCCGCGCCGACCCAGGGCCTGGGCCGTGACCCAGATGCCGGCGCGACCTTGCGCCAGGCGCCCCAGTTCATCGCGCAGCCAGTCGAGGTAGGCGCTGTCCGAGGTGGGTTCCAGGTCCACTACCAGCAAGCGCTCAATGCCCAGGTCAAGGGCCTCGCGGATAACCACCCACAACCCGTCGAAGCCCTCCAGGGTATCGACGATATCCCGGTCCGCCTCGCGGCCACGCAGGTCGCGAACCTCGGCGCCGAACGCCTCGGCCACCGAGCCACTCGCCAGACCGGGGCCCACGAACAGCACACGCTGATAGTCCATGCTCACGCCCCTCAGAAGGTGTAGGTGTACCGCAGTTCGCTGGTGAACGGCCGCCCGAGGTTGTCGACATTGCTCGCCCGGCTGGTGACATAGTCGCGGTCGAACAGGTTCTCCACCAGCAGGCTCAGCCGGTGCTGGCGGGCGCCGTCCAGGTAGCGATAGGCATCGGCGTCGACCACCGAGTAATGGCCGTAGTCGACGCCCTTGGAGCTGACCACATCGCGAATGTAGCGAATGGCCCCTCCGGCACCCCACCTGCGGTCTGCCGATTCGTAGCCGAGCCGCGAGCGGGCGAAGAAACTCGGCACGTCGTTGATCGTCGCCCCGGTACGCGACTCGGTGAGGTTACGGGTCATGTCGGCCTGCAGGCTCCATTGGTCGTCGAGCTGGATACGTGCATCGGCCTCGAAACCACGCATCTGCACCTGCCCCTGGCCATTCACCCACTGGCTGCCGTCCAGGGTGATCAGGTCGGTGATCTTGCGCCGGAACACGGTGACGCTGGCGCTGAACTCACGCGCCAGCAGCAGGCCGTGGTAGTCCAGGCCAAGCTCGGCATTGCGGCTCTTCTCGGGCTTGAGGTCGCGGTTGCCGATCTCGTCGCCAGGCTCGTTGACGAACAGCTGCTCGGCGTTGGGCAGCTTGTAGGCGCTGCCGTACTGGCCGCGCAGCTGCCAGTTGTCGTTCAGGTCGTACAGCGAGGTGAGCATGCCCACCGTGGCGCTGTCGCCGCCGCTCATGGCCTCGTGGCGCACGCCGAGGCTCGGGTGCCAGTTCGGCAGGGCCTCGATCCTCGGTCGCAGCTGGGCATACAGCGCATTGGCCTGGGCCTTGTTGTCGTCGATCACCAGCACGTCGTCCTGGCCCTTGAACCACTGGTTGTCGGAACCGAACACCAGCACATGGCCGCCGTCGAGCTCGGCCTTGCCCTCGGCCTGCACACCCCAGTCGGTGAAGCCCCAGTAGTCGTTGTGGTTGACCACGTTGCGGCTGCCGTCGGCGCGGTTGTTGATGCGGGTGTAGCGGGTGTCCCAGTCGTTGACATGGCCCTTGACGAAGTAGCTCAGGCGCTCGTTGAGGCGCTGCTCGAAGGTGGCGGTGGCGATCTGCTGCACGCGGTCATTGGTGGTCTTGTAGTTGTTCACCGGCCGGGCGAAATCGAGGTTGGCGTCGGTGTACTGGTAGAACAGCTCCAGCCGCGTATCGTCGCCGAAGGCCTGGATCGCCTTGCCGCCGAAGGTGGTTACCTCGTAGCCGCGTTTCTTGTCGCTGACGTTGCCGCTGTAGTCACGGTTGCGAAACGGTTGGTAGCCGTCGGAGACGTTGTGACTGACATAGGCCAGCAGCCCCAGGTCGCCGAAACCATTGCTGAAGATCCGCTCGACGCGGGCGTCCTTGCTGTTGCCGGCGAAGCTGTCCAGGCCCAGGTTGACCTCCCCCGAAGCCTCGCGGCGCTGCGGGCTGCGGGTGACGATATTGATCACCCCCGCCACCGCCTGGGTGCCGAACAACAGGCTCTGGCCGCCCTTGAGCACCTCGATGCGCTCCACCGCGTTGGCCGGCAGGGTGTCCAGGTACAGGCCACCGTACAGGCGGTTGTTCAGGCGCACGCCGTCGAGCAGGATCAAGGTGTCGTCGTTGCGCCCGCCCAGCAGCGAGTAGGTGCCGTAGTCGAACGGGCCGTTCTTCGGCGCGACGTAGAAGCCGGGGATGAACATCTGCATCACCCGGGTGATGTCGGCGCCGGGGCCGGCGCGCTCGATCTGCTCGCGGCTGACGATCTCGACCTTGCTGCCGTACTGGGCCATGGCGGCGACCGTGGTCGACTCCACCGAGGGCGCGGCGACGATCTGCTGGTCGAGGATCAGAGGGGTGTTTTCGGCCAGTGCCAGGGGGCTGGCCAGGCAGCCCAGAAGCAGGGTCCGGGCCTTGGGGGAGAAACGTCGGGAGTGAATCACAGCAATCATGCTCTTCTCGAAAGTGACTTTCGCAGAAGCACGCAGGAGCAGGGATCGCGCACAGCCAATACCGGCCCATGCCCGCCCACCGCAGGAGTTTGCCTACCACATTCCAGGCCGGTCTCCGGGCTCGCAAGACAAGACACCTTCACCTTCCCATGGCGCACTGGCCACAGTGGTCTGTCGAAGGCATCACTTGCATACCGTTGCGGGGGCAGCACCGGACTGGCGCGAAGCGCGTACCGGTTTCCCGTTTCACCCCATGCGCGGCGGCATGGGACACCTGAAATCGGTCGGCATCTGAACACCTGGGGCCGAGAGGCGTCAAGCCAGCCAGGTGAATCGATTCGAATGTTTTTTATCGGCCGAGCACTCTAGGCAGATGTTTCAAACGCTGTAGAATCCGCACGCCGAACCTATTCTCATTCCCTTCGAGCTTTGCCGATGAAGCTGGCCCGCCACACACGATCGCAAGTCGCCTGGGTGCTGTATTTCAGCATCCTGTTCGGCTCGTTGCTGTGCGCCATGGGCCATGGACAGATGGCGGGCTTGCGCCTGGCCGGCCTGGATGACGCCGCCTGGTGCGCGGCCGACAGCAGCGGCGTGTTCAAGGGCGACCAGGACATCAGCGACCCGGTGCTGCCCGCCGGCGGCGACTGCGTGATCGCCAGCCTGTTCAGCGCCACCCTGCTGGCGGTGTTCTTCGGCCTGCTGGCCTTGCTCGCCGGGGAGTCGAGCAAACCCTTACCCAGGCAACCCGCGCCACCCCTGCCCAAGCAGCGCTGGCCACTGGTCAATCCGCGCGCCTCTCCTGCTTCGCTTCTCGCGTTCTGACATCGCCACGCCCTGCGCTGCCTGATCGGCAGCGGGCGTGCGCTCACCGATTTCAGCCAGGAAGCCTTGCATGTTTCGCATGACCACTTTGGCGCTGCTCGTTGGCAGCGCAACCTGCGCCTGGGCGCAGGAAGACACCCTGACCCTGCCCGCCAGCAACGTCACGGCCACCGCCGACCAACCCAAAGAAGCCACCACCCTGGACCTTGACCGGCCTATCGAAAGCGGCTCGCGACTGAACCTCAGCGCCCGCGAGAACCCCGCCTCGGTCAGCGTCGCCGACCGCAAGACCATGGAACGCATCGGCGCGCGCAACTTCCAGGACGCCGCCAACGCCCTGCCCGGGGTCAACGCTTCGGCACCGCCCGGCTGGGGCGGCTACGTGTCGTACCGCGGCTTCAACGGTGCCCAGGTCAGCCAGCTGTTCAATGGCATCAACCTGCAGTACGGCGCTGCCGGGCGACCGGTCGGGGCGTGGATCTACGACCGCGTCGAACTGCTCGGCGGCCCCTCGTCGTTCCTCAACGGCAGCGGCGCCGTCGGCGGCAGCCTGAACATGATCACCAAGCTGGCCAACCGCGACGAGGATACCTTCGAAGGCCGCGTCAGCTATGGCCGCTACGACACGATGGAGACCTCGGTCGGCTTCAACAAGGCGCTCAACAGCGGCGACGGCCCACGCCACTACGCCCGGCTCGACTACAGCCGCACCAGCACCAATGGCTATATCGACCGCCAGGAGAACGGGGCCGGCAACCTGGCCTTCTCGCTGCTCAGCGACATCAACGACCAGTTGTCGCACACCCTGGCCATCGAGTACCTGGAAGAAAAAGAGGACAGCCCGTACTGGGGCTCGCCGGTGCTGCAGCCGGCGGTCGGCACCCTGCATATCGACAAGCACAATCGCTTCAACAACTACAACGTCGAGGACGGCCGCTACGAGCAGCGCACGCGCTGGCTGCGCTCGATCACCGACTACCGCATCGATGACAGCAACCAGCTGCGCAACACCTTCTACCACTACAACGGCCAGCGCGATTACCGCAACCTCGAGGTGTACCGCTACAACGCCGGCAACACCGCCATCGACCGCTCCGGCGGCTACCGCCAGCGCCACGACCAGGAGGTCAACGGCAACCGCGTCGAGCTGACCCACCAGGGCCAGCTGTTCGGCCTGGCCAGCGACTGGGCGTTCGGCGTGGACTACAACCGCAACCAGCAGACCAACTACCCGCTGTCCAAGGGTGCCTTCGACCGCATCGACCCGAACGGCTTCCAACCTGATCACTTCCTCGACATCCCCGGCATGGACGCGCCGCGGGCCAAAGGCCGCAGCACCAACACCGACACCACCGCGGGCTTCGTCGAAAACCGCACCCGCCTGACCGACCAGCTGTCGCTGATCACCGCGCTGCGCTACGACCATATCGACTTCGACGTGGTCGACCACGTGACCCGGGCCAAGCTGGACCGGCGCTGGGACGCCTTCACCGGCCGCCTGGGCCTGGTCTACGAGCTGACGCCCAATGTCAGCCTGTACACCCAGTACAGCACCTCGGCCGAGCCGCCGGGAGGCTCGCTCACCGGCGCCTCGATCAGCCAGGTCGGCGACTTCGACCTGAGCACCGGCCGCCAGGTGGAAGTGGGCAGCAAGTTCGACTTCCTCGATGGGCGCGGCTCGGCCACTGCAGCGGCCTATCGCATCGTGCGCAAGAACATCTCGGTGCCCTCCTCGACCGTGCCCAACACCACCGAGCAGGCGGGCCAGCAGACGTCCACCGGCATCGAGCTGGCGGCCTCGTTCAAGGTCACGCCCAAGCTGCTGGCGGCGGGCAACTTCAGCTGGGTCAACGCCGAGTACGACGAGTTCAACGAGACCATCGGCGGCGTGGTGTACTCGCGCAAGGGCAAGAACCCGGTGAACATCCCCGACCGGGTCGCCAACCTGTGGCTGACCTACGACCTGGCGCCGGGTTGGCAGGTCGGCGCCGACGCCCGCTATGTGTCGTCGGTGTACGCCAATACCGCCAACACCGCCTGGGTGCCGTCGTACACCGTCTACGGGCTGTCGATGACCCACGACCTGGACCAGCACGTGCAGCTCAGCGCGCGGCTGCGCAACCTCACCGACGAGGTCTACGCCCGCTTCATCCACCAGACCAACACCCAGTACTACCTGGGTGAGCCGCGCAGCCTGGAAGTCGCTGTGCAGTGGCGCTACTGATGGGCCTGAAACGCCAGCTGTACCTGTGGCACCGCTGGCTGGGTATCGTCGCCTGCCTGTTCATGGCGCTGTGGTTCGTCTCCGGGGTGGTCATGCTGTATGTCGGCTACCCCAAGTTGACCCCGGCCGAGCGCCTGGCCCACCTGCCGGCACTGCCGGCGGGTTGCTGCGCCGAGTTGCCGGCGCAGTGGGCGCAGCAGCCGTTGAAGGCACTGCACCTGACCAGCCTGGGCGGGCGGGCGCACTACCTGCTGGAGCTGGCCGACGGGCGCCGCGTCACCCTCGATGCCGCCAGCGGCGCGTCCCTGGCTCAGGCCGATGCCGCCTGGGCCCTGGCCAATGCCCGGCAGTACGCCGGTGACGCGGCACTGGCCTACCAGGGCACGGTGGACGAGGACATGTGGACCCACTCCCGGGCACTGGACGGTGACCGGCCCTTGCACCGGGTGCGGGTGGACGATGCCGCCGGCACCTGGCTGTACCTGTCCGGGCGCAGCGGTGAAGTGGTCCGCGACGCCACCGCGCAGGAGCGCGCCTGGAACTGGGTCGGTGCCTGGCTGCACTGGCTCTATCCCTTGCGCGGCGGGTTCGGCTTCGACAACGGCTGGCGCACGCTGGTGATCGGCCTGTCCGTGCTCGGCACGCTGATGGCGGTCCTGGGCATCGCGGTGGGCATCCTGCGCCTACGCTTGCGCAAGCGCTATCGCAGCGGCTCGTGCAGCCCTTACCCGAGCGGCTGGCTGCGCTGGCACCACATCGGCGGGCTGCTGTTCGGCGGCGTGCTGGTGTTGTGGGTGTTCAGTGGCCTGATGTCGATGCGCCCCTGGGGCCTGACCGACAGCCGTTCGCAGATCGCCCTGCAACCCGGCCCGCTGCGCGCCGCCGACCTCAAGCTGCCGATCGCCACCGCGTTGGCGCGGTTGCGCGATGAGGCAGGCTTCAATGCCGTCGAGTTGCAGTGGCAGCGCCTGGCCGACGTCACCTACCTGGTGGCACGCAACGCCAACGGCGACAGCCGCATCCTTGAAGCCGGCGCGCCACCGGCCCGGGCGTTTGCCCGGCAACGTCTGCTGACGGCCGCGCAGGTCATGGCCCCGGGCATTGCGGTGCAAGACGACTGGCAGACCGCCTACGACTTCCACTACTTCGCCCGCGATCCGCAGAGCATGTACGGTTTCCAGTCCAGGCCGTTACCTGTGCTGCGCCTGCGCTTCGACGACCCGGCCGGCACCTGGGCCTACATGGACCCGGCCAGCGGCATGCTGGTGACCAGCCACGACCGGGCGCAACGCACCGGCCGCTGGTTGTTCAACCTGTTGCACAGCTGGGACTGGCAACCGCTGCTGGCGCGGCCGCTGTTGCGGGAAGGGCTGATCATCGTCCTGAGTAGCGGTGGACTGGTGATTGCCCTCAGTGGTGTGGTGCTGGGTTGGCGGCGTTTGCGCAGGACGCTCCGGTAGCGTCTGCATCGAGCATGCAGCATTCTCGGCGGGCTCTCGTGGGAGCGGCGGTGCGCCGATGCGACTTGCCCCGCGATGGTTGTATGGCACCGGCTTTGCCGGTGATCGCGGGTCAAGCCCGCTCCCACGCTATAACGCCTACAACTCTTAACGGAGCCGCGTGCTACCCCCGCTTCTTCTTCACCCCGCCCTGTCGGGCCTTGAACCGCGGATTGGACTTGCAGATCACATAGATCCGGCCACGACGCTTGACCACCTGGCAATCACGATGACGGCGCTTGGCCTGCTTGAGTGAGGACAGTACTTGCATGAGAACCTCCAGTTACGTAATAACATTACGATAACGCGAATCATTCCCATCTGACAATCACGCCGTAAACCACAGCTCCCTATGGCGTCAGAGCAATCTTAAATGTTACGTTATTACATATTAATTGGAGATCCCTCGTGAACCCTCGCGCACCGCTTCTGGCCGGCCTCACCCTGGGCCTGTTCGGCCAACCCCTCTCGGCAGCCCAACCCCTGCTGCTGGAGGAAACCTCGATCACCGACGCCTACCTCGAAGAGCGTGCCGACGGCCCGGTGCAAGGCTATCGCGCCACCCGCTCGGCCACCGCCACCCGCACCGACAGCGATATCCGCGACACCCCGCAGAGCATCCAGGTGGTGCCCGCCCAGGTGATCAAGGACCTCAACACCACCCGCATCGACCGCGCCCTGGATTTCGCCGGCGGCGTGTCGCGGCAGAACAACTTCGGCGGCCTGACCTTCCTCAACTACAGCGTGCGCGGCTTCACCACCGGCGAGCTGTACAAGAACGGCTTTGCCATCAACCGCGGCAGCTACAGTTCCCCGGACACCTCCAGCATCGAGCGCATCGAAGTGCTCAAGGGCCCGGCCGCCAGCCTCTATGGCCGTGGCGACCCTGGCGGGCTGGTCAATATCGTCAGCAAGCGCCCCCAGGCCGAGACCTTCAGCACCCTCAGCCTGAGCGCGGGCAGCTGGGACCGCTACCGCACCGCCCTGGATGCCAACGCGCCCCTGGACAGCGAAGGCAACCTGCTGGGCCGGATCAACCTGGCGGTCGAGGACAACGGCAGTTTCCGCGATCACGTGAACAGTGAACGACGCATCGTCAGCCCGTCGCTGAGCTGGCAGCTGTCGCCGGACACCCGGGTGATGCTCGATGCCGAGTTTTCGCGCACCGAATCGGTGTTTGATCGGGGCATTCCGGCGGTCAACGGCCAGATGGGTTCGGTGCCGCGCTCGGCCTTCATGGGCGAACCCAACGACGGCAAGATCCGCAACGACAACCAGACCCTCGACCTGGCGCTGGAGCACTTTCTCAACGACGACTGGAAGCTGCGTCTGGCCAACCACTACACCCAGGGCACGCTCAAGGGCAACAGCTCCGAGCCCCAGGCCCTGGTCGGCAACACCCTCACCCGCTTCTACCGCGAGCGTGACTTCGAGTGGAACGACAACATCACCCAGGCCGAGCTGCACGGCCAGTTCCAGCTGCTCGGCTGGCAGCACCAGAGCCTGATCGGGCTTGAATACGAAAACTACCGCAACAGCCAGAAATACCCGCAAAGCGCGACCTCGGCAGGCTATGGCCTGGACATCTACAACCCGGTGTACGGCAAGCCCAAGCCGGCGCTCACACGGGCCAACGACTTCTTCGAACGCACCGAAAGCCATGCCCTCAACCTGCAGGACCAGATCGCCTTCACCGAGCGCCTGCGCGGCCTGCTCGGTGTGCGTCTGGAGCGCATCGAACAGACTGCGCAGAACCGCTCCACCGGGGTCAGCAACAGCCAGGCGAAGGATGTCGCCACGCCGCGCGTAGGGCTGCTGTACCAACTGACCCCGCAAGTGGGCGTGTTCGCCAACGCCTCGACCTCGTTCAAGCCCAACACCATCGGCACCCAGGGCCAGGTCTACAAGCCTGAAAAAGGCCTGGGCTACGAGACCGGACTAAAGCTCGACCTGCTAGACAACCGCCTGGGCGCGACCATCGCGCTGTTCCATATCGACAAGGAAAACGTCATCACCACCGACGCACTCGGCGAAAGCGTGGCGGCGGGCGAAGCGCGCAGCCAGGGGCTGGACCTGCAGTTCAGCGGCCAACTGACCGACGCGGTGCGGGTGATCGGTGCCTACGCCTACATCGATGCCGAGGTCACCAAGGGCGACGCGGCCCTGCCCAAGGGCAGCGACTTGCTGGGCATTGCCCGCAACAGTGGCAGCGTGATGGGCGTGTACGAGTTCCAGGACGGCGCCCTGCGCGGCTCGGACATCGGCGCGGCGTTCAACTATGTCGGCGAGCGCTCCGGCCAGGCCGGCAGCCACTTCACCCTGGATGCCTACAGCACGGTCGACCTGCTGGCGCACTACAAGGCAAGCGAACAGGTCACCGTGGGGCTGAACCTCAACAACCTCTTTGATCGCAAGTACTACGAACGTTCGTACAACAGTTCGTGGGTGCTGCCGGGCGATCCGCGCAACGTCAGCGTAAGCCTGACCCTGAACCTCTAAACCTCTGATTCAAGGGACTGTCATGCATCCATCACTGAAACTGGCCGCCCTGCTGGCCATGACCATCAGCGCCGACGCCGGCGCCCACGGCCTGTGGACCGAGCAGCGACGCGGCAATATCGAGGCGGTATACGGCCATGGCGCCGAGGATGACGCCTACAAGGCCGAGAAGATCAAGCGCGCCTGGGCGTTCGACAGCGCCGGCAAGGTGATTCCGGTCAGCGTCGAGCGCCTGGCCGACCATGCTCGCCTGCAACCGCTCTCCCCGCCCGCGGCGCTGGCCGTGGTACTGGACAACGGACCGTGGTCACAGCGCCCGGACAAACAATGGGTCAACCAGGACCGCAACCAGGTCAAGGATGCCATCGCCTCGACTCACAGCTTCAAGTACAGCCTGGCCATCTACCAGGGCAGCGCCCGTTTGCCCAAGCTGGACATGCTGCGCCTGGCCATCGTGCCGCTGAGCGACCCGCTCAAGGTGGGGCCCGGCAACCTGCTGGAAGTGCAGGTCCTGATCGACGGCAAGCCCGCGCCGGGTATTCCCCTGCAGGGCGACTACCGGGGCGCGCCTGATCAGGTCAGCGCCACGACCGGCGCTGACGGCCGGGCGCTGATCAAGGTGCGCAACGCGGGCCTGAACATCATTGCCGCCCAAGCCACGCAGCCTTTGCCCGAAGGTTCCCCCGTGGCGCAACAGAGCCTGTTCAGCTCATTGACCTTCCTGGGCGAACCGCACCACGAATAGCCACGTCACGCCAGGCCGCAGCGACCGGGGTGCCGATGAGAAAGTTGGCGAACAGCAAACCGCAACAGGTGTGCAGCCATGAAAGGGATTGGGTGATGGTTTTCTGCTTCATCCCAGGCGCTGCGGCAGTTGCGGCCAGAAGCCGATCAGCGCCAACAGCACGGCGGCGACGATGCGCGAGAGCATGGGCCAGGAGAGATTCACGGTTTGCAATCCTTGGGGGCGCGTTGCGCCCCTTTCGCGGCACAAGGCCGCTCCTACAGAAGATCACGTCCCTCTGTAGGAGCGGCCTTGTGCCGCGAAAGGGCTGCGCAGCAGCCCCGCTTGTCATCAGAACGAGGTGGTCACCGACGCATAGAACGCGCGCCCCGGCTCGTTGTAGGTGGCGGCGCCGGCGCTGGTCCCCGCCCCTTCGCGGTACACGCGCTTGTCGAACAGGTTGCTGATGCCGGCGCCGAACGACAGGTTCTTGCTCAGCGCGTAAGTGCCACCGATGCCCCAGACATGGTACGGATCAAGGGTCTTCAGCTCGTTCTGCGCCGTGACGCTGACCTCGCGGGTCGGATTGAACCGCCGCGGCTCCTGCTTGCCGTAGTAGGTGCCGGTCAGGCTCAACGACAGGGCCTCGGTCACCTGCCAGTCGAACATGGTGTTGACGGTGTACTCCGGCACCACCGACAGCGGGTTGCCGTCGCTGTCCTCGTTGGCGAGGATGCGCACCGGGGCATGGGAAGCAAGAGCCGACTGCATGGATTACCTTGCGAATGATAATGATTACTTGTCGCGTATTCTGACAAATCCCATCCCTTCGGCACAAATCCGATCGTTCCCAGCGTTCCATGAAGGAAACTTCATATTTGCCGCCAGCCCCCTGGAAGCGGGGCCGAGCGGCGTTGCGTGGAGGCTGCGCGGCTGGGCTCGCCTTGAGCCCCCCCTGCCCGCCCGCGTAGCATCGCGACCCCATTGCGTGACACCACGAAGCCCATGCCCCAGCCCATTCCCCTCAAGGACCACGAAAAGGAAAAGCACCTGGTCAACCGCCGGTTGCTGGCCTGCGCCCTGCTGGTGATGAGCCTGGTGGCGGTGCTGGTGGGTCGGCTCTATGTGCTCCAGGTGCTGCAGCACGACCAGCAGAGCGCGGTGTCGGAGAACAACCGCGTGCACGTGCTGCCGATTCCACCGGAACGCGGCCTGATCTATGACCGCAACGGCGTGGTGCTGGCCGACAACAAGCCCAGCTTCAACCTGACCATGACCCGCGAGCGGGCTGGCGACCCGGCGCGGGTGCTCGACAGCCTGGCGCAGATCCTCACGCTGTCCGAGGACGACCGCCAGCAGTTCGACAAGGACCTGCGCCGCGGACGCAAGCCGTTCGAGCCGGTGACCCTGCTGGTGGGCCTGAGCGAAGAGCAGATCGCCCTGATCGCGGTCAACCAGTTCCGCCTGCCGGGGCTGGAGGTCGAGCCGCAGTTCATCCGCGAATACCCGCTGGCCGAGCACTTCGCCCATTCGGTGGGCTACGTCGGGCGCATCAACGAAAAGGAAGCCAAGGCCCTCGACAGCACCGCCTACCGCGGCACCCAGTCGATCGGCAAGACCGGTATCGAACGATTCTACGAGAACGAACTGCACGGCCAGGTGGGTTACGAGGAAGTCGAGACCAACGCCCAGGGCCGGGTGATGCGCGTGCTCAACCACCACGACCCGGTGCCGGGCAAGGACATCGTGCTGAGCCTCGACGCCCATCTGCAGCAGGCCGCCGAGAAAGCCCTGGGCGACCGGCGCGGCGCGGTGGTGGTGCTCGACCCGGCCAACGGCGATGTGCTGGCCATGGTCAGCAACCCGGCCTTCGACCCCAACCTGTTCGTCAAGGGCATCAGCTACAGGCAGTACGCCGCCCTGCGCGATTCCATCGACCGGCCGCTGTTCAACCGCGTGCTGCGCGGGCTGTACGCCCCCGGCTCGACGGTCAAGCCCGAGGTGGCCATCGCCGGCCTCGACAGCGGCGTGATCAACCCCGCCAGCCGGGTCTTCGACCCCGGCTACTACGAGCTGCCCAACTACGACCACAAGTACCGCAACTGGAACCGCACGGGCGATGGCTGGGTGGACATGTACACGGCGATCATGCGCTCCAACGACACCTACTTCTACGACCTGGCGCACAAGCTGGGCATCGACCGCCTGCACGACTACATGGCCGAGTTCGGCCTGGGCCAGAAGGTCTCGCTGGACATGTTCGAGGAAGCCCCCGGGCTGATGCCGTCACAGGCCTGGAAGCGCGCTACCCGGCGTCAGGCCTGGTTCCCCGGCGAGACGCTGATCCTCGGCATCGGCCAGGGCTACATGCAGGTCACGCCGCTGCAACTGGCCCAGGCCACCAGCCTCTTGGCCAGCAAGGGCGCCTGGCACCGCCCGCACCTGGCGCTGACCATCGGCGGCCAGGCGCCGGTCGACCCCAACCCGATGCCGGATATCGTGCTGCACGACCGGCACGCCTGGGACCAGGTCAGCCAGGGCATGCAGATGGTCATGCACGACCCGCGCGGCATCGCCCGCGCCGCCGCCGCCGGCGCGCAGTACCGCATCGCCGGCAAGAGCGGCACGGCGCAGGTGGTGGCGATCAAGCAGGGTGAACGCTACAACCGCAACAAGACCCTCGAGCGCCACCGCGACAACGCCCTGTTCGTCGGCTTCGCCCCGGCCGAGCACCCGGCGATGGTGGTGGCGGTGATGATCGAAAACGGCGAGGCTGGAGGTCGGGTGGCGGGGCCGGTGGTGCGGGAGGTGATGGATGCGTATTTGCTGGATGAGCAGGGGCATTTGAAGGCGCAGTATGCGGGGATGGTCAAGGCTGTTCCGCATACATAGGGCCGTGCCTGAATCGAGGCTTGGATACTTGCGGAAAGTGATAGAAAGCGGTGAGACGAAGCGTTGCCCGCGCTGCGCACCGTGAATGACTCCCTTCGCTGATATTAGATGTAGACCTCAGCTTTCCCTGACCAGCGGATTGTTATCCTGCACAAAATTCACGTTTCTATTTTCGCGATCAGCCGCTTGTTTATATAGGCTTGCACCCATCTTTGCTATTTCCTTAGTCCGGCTGGTCAAGGCATCCAAAGCGCCTTCGCTATCAGTCCCCTCCCTAGCTATCGCTTCCCAACGACCAGCTATTTCCTGCATTTCCTTTACGTGAAACGCGAGGACATAGATGGGTTTACCGTCACCGGACTCGAACACATAAAGGTTTTCCACGTGCGACGTAGCCTCGTAGGATTGCGCTTCATGCACGAGACTCACGGTATCTCCAGTGCGGTTTGAGGCCTGTTGTCGGCTAGGGACATACTCTCCGCCGGGAACTGGGCCGCTGGTACGGTCGATCTTGATCTTTATCTTTATCTTGTAGGTACGCGTGTGCCCTGATGGATCGACAGCGTTCACTGGATCTCCGCTGCAATAAACGTAAGCGTTTGGCCCCCCCTCGCCAAAGGGACTCAGGCTGTCTGGTGACAAGAAACGCATCAACATCGGGCTGTACACCCGGTAGCCATTACCAAGCAGATACATTCCGGTCTTCAGATCTTGCAGTTGGCCATTGAACCCAAGCACCGAGGGCAGTTCATTGGCAATAGGCCGGAACCCGAATGCTGTGTAGGGCGTCGGGGGGCTGGCCTGTACTGCATGCTGACGCAATACCGAGCCATGCCGGTCGGTTGCCAGCAATGCAATATTCGAGGTGATGGTCGAGTCCGGCATGAAAACTCCTGAACGAGTTGTCTATCCGTATGACTCTGCGTGCAACACAACAGGCCTGCAACTGGCAAAAATATCAGGCCTGGTCGCCGGAGAACCAGCGACCAACCCAACGCAGGGAAAACAGCTAAGCCACGTTTGAAGCGGCGCTACAACGCGACGGCAACCGCCGCTCAGGCACAGAGCCGCAGCGGCTCCAGGGTCCGACAGAGTACGTCGAGCACCCGGTCTTCCTGCTCGTGGATGAAGAAATGCCCGCCGGGAAACTTCTCCAGCGAATGCGCGCCAACAGTCTCCCGTCCCCAGGCCTGCAACTGTTCGTCACTGGCGCGATCATCCTCGCCGGCAAGCACGTGCAGCGGGCATTGCAATGGCTGGCGCTGCTGGTAGGCGTAGCGGCCGCAAAGCAGGAAGTCCGCTTGCACGATCGGCAGGGTCAGGCTCATCAGCTCCTGGTTGGCCAGTACTTCCTCGGGGGTGCCGCCCAGCTTGCGCAGTTCGGCGATCAGCTCGGCGTCGCCACGGGGTTCGGTCCACTTGCCGCCGGCGTAGTCCTCGCGGCGGGTCGGCGCCGCGGTACCACTGGCGAACAGCGCCAACGGCGGTGGACAGCCCAGCGCCCGCAGCTCGTGGGCCAACTCGAAGGCGACCAGCGCCCCCAGGCTGTGCCCGAGCAGGGCGTAGGGTGCCTGGGTGGCGGCGCGCTGCTCATGGGCCAGCTGCCGGGCCAGGCCGCGCAGGTCGGTGTGCAGGTCATCGCCCATGCGTGCGCCGCGACCGGGCAGTTCCACCGGGCGCACCTGCAGCCAGGCCGGCAACTTGCGCCGCCAGCGGCTGTAGACCATGGCGCTGGCGCCGGAGTACGGCAGGCACAGCAGGTTCAGGCTCGACACCGGCTTACTGCGCCGCGGCTTCGGCCATCTTCTGGCGCAGGCTCAGTGGGCGCATGTCGGTCCAGACCTCATCGATGTAGGCCAGGCAGTCCTTCTTCAGGCCGCTCTTGCCCACCGCGCGCCAGCCGTTGGGGATCGCCTTGTAGTCGGGCCAGATGGAATACTGCTCTTCGTGGTTGACCACTACCTGGAACTGGATATCGTCGCGGTCGAAAACGGAAGTCATTGCCTGTCTCCTTGAATGATGAGTGCCGAACGCGCCGGGCGCAGGGCGGCTTCCATGAAAACGAAGGACGCTGGGGGAAAATTAGGGGCGCTCGACGATAGCATTGCGCGGCACTCAAGATCGAGCGCCGCCCGCGCGGCGCATCGCGGATGAATCCGCTCCTACATCTGTTGCAACGTGGCCATGCCTGACAGGCCATGGTTGCCAGCCCTGTTAGTACGACATGAATGACCGACAGGTGCTACTGGGCCGCACTCCCCCACCCCAACGCCTTGTACAGCGCAATCGCATCCAGGTACGAGGCCGTCTCCGCTTCGGCCACCTCGCGCTTGATCGAGAACAGCGCACGCTGGTTCTCCAGCACCGCCAGGTAGGTCCCCGCGCCGCGCCGGTAGCGCTTGTTGGCAATGTCGATGGCCTCGCTGCCGTGGCCGGCGGAGGCCACCAGGCTTTGCAGCCGTGCCTGGTTGCGCACCAGTTGCGTCACCGCGTTTTCCACCTCTTCGCGGGCCAGCAGCACGGCCTGCTGGTAGCGTGCCTGGCTGCCCTCGGCCAGCGCCTCGCGCACCCGCAGGCGGGCTCGGGCGTTGCCCAGGCGCAGCGCCGGCCAGGTCACCACCGGCGCCAGCTCGTAGGCACGGGCGGCACTGCCCAGGTCGCCGCTGCGCAGGGCGAAGAAGCCGATGAAGCCGCCCAGGTCCAGGCGCGGATACAGCTCGGCGGTGGCCGCGCCGACGTCCTCGGTGCTGGCTGCCAGCTCACGCTCGGCGCTGACAACATCGGGGCGCTGGCCGATCAATGCGTCGACATCGCCCAACGGCAACTGGCGCGCCAACGGCGGCAGGAACGGCGCGGCGCCCTGCTCCTGGCTGCCCGGCACCTGTCCGGTCAGCACGTCGAGGCGGTAGCTGGCCTGCTGGATCGCCGCCTGCAACGGCGGCACCGCCGCCTCGCTGAGCAACAGGTTGGCGTGGGCGTTCTGCTGGTCTTCGTACTGGCCACTGCCGGCGCGCACCTGGGCGCTGGTCAGTTGCAGGGTCTCGCGCCAGGCCTCGACCTGGTCCTCGGCCACGGTCAGGCTGCGTTTGAGCCCAAGCTGGAGGTAGTAGTTGCGGGCCACCTCCGCGGCGATACTCAGCCGCGCCTGGCGCAGGTCCGCCGCCGCCGCGTCGGCGCGAGCCTCGGCGGCGTCGGTCAGGCGTTGCAGGCGCCCGAACAGGTCGATCTCCCACTGCACGTCGAAACCGGCGCGGTACTGCTCGGTGCGCATGCGTCGTGGGTCGCTGCCATCGGCCGGTTGCTGCTGCTCCAGACTCTGGTTGTAGCCGGCGCGGGCAGTGACCCAGGGATAGCGGTCGAGGCTGCGGTCGTCGAACAGCGCCCGCGCCGCCAGCAGGTTGGCGTGGGCCTGGCGGATGTCGTGGTTGTTGGCCAGGGCCTGGTCGACCAGGCGCACCAACTGCGGGTCGTCGAAGAACCGCCACCACTGCGCCGGCAACTCGCCACGGGCGGCGAAGGCCGCGCGCTGCGGGCTGTGCACGCCAGTGGCCGGTACCTCGGCCTTCTGGTAGTCGGGGCCGACGCTGCACGCAGTCAAGGCCAGGGCCATCAGGGAAACGACGAATACAGGCTTCATGGCTGGCCCTCCAGGGTTTCGGCCAACGACCGCGCCCGCGCCGAACGCGCGGTGCTGGCATGGTCACGGGCCAGCAGGCTGTAGATGGTCGGCAGCACGAACAGGGTGAACAAGGTCCCCACCAGCATCCCGGTGACGATCACCACGCCCAGCCCGAACCGGCTGGCGGCGCCGGCGCCCGAGGCGAACAGCAGCGGGATCAGCCCCACCACCATGGCCGCCGTGGTCATCAGGATCGGCCGCAAGCGGATCTGCGCCGCCTTGCCGATCGCCGTGCGCCGGTCCAGGTGCTGCTCGGCCTGCAGGGTGTTGGCGAACTCGACCATGAGGATGCCATGCTTGCTGATCAGCCCGATCAGCGTCACCAGGCCGATCTGCGTGTAGATGTTCACCGTGGCCACCCCCAGCGCCAGGGGCAGCAGCGCGCCGCTGATCGACAGCGGCACGGTGATCAGGATGATCAGCGGATCGACCAGGCTCTCGTACTGCGCCGCCAGCACCAGGTAGATCACCACCACGGCGGCGAGGAAGGCCAGCATCAGGGCGTTGCCCTCCTGCTGGTACTGGCGGGCGTCGGACTGCCAGTCGATGCTGAAGCCAACAGGCAATTCAGCCGCGACCTGTTCAAGGAAGGCCACGGTGTCGCCCAGGGTGACCCCGGCCGCCGGGATGCCCTGGAAGGTCGCCGCGTTCTGCTGGTTGAACTGGGTCAGGCGGTTGGGCTCGACCTGCTCGCTGACCTGCACCACGGTGGACAGCGGCACCAGCCGGCCCTCCTCGCTGCGCACGTACTGTCGGGTCAGGGCCTGCGGGGTCAGGCGCTGGTCACGCGGGCTCTGGGCGATGACGTCGTAGGAACGGCCGTCGAGGCCGAAACGGTTGAGGTAGTTCTCCCCCACCAGCACCGCCAGCGACTCGCCGATGTCCTGCATGCGGATACCCATGCTGTTGGCCTTGGCCCGGTCGACCCGCACCTGCACCACCGGGTTGTTGTAGTCCAGGTCGCTGTCGACCACGGCGAACAGGCCGCTCTGCCGGGCCTTGGCCTTGACCTGCTCCATGGTGTCGAACAGCACCCGGTAGTCCTGGGAGCTGCGCAACACCATCTGCACCGGCAGTCCACCGGTGGAGCCCGGCAGCGCCGGCAGCTGGAAGGCGAAGATGCTGGTGCCCTCGACATCGTTGACCGCCGCCTGCAGGTCGAGCTGGATCTGCGAGGCGTTGCGCGCGCGCTCGTCCCACGGTTGCAGGTTGATGCCGCCGATGCCCGAGGCGATGCCGTCGCTGCCGTTGATGATCCAGGTGCTGACGGTCTCCGGCAGGGTGCGGTAGACCGCGTCGAGCTTGTCGGCAAAACGTTCGACATAGGCCAGGTTGGCATGCTGCGGCGCCTTGATCGCGGTGAGCAGCCCGGCCTGGTCCTCGGTCGGCGCCAGCTCGCGCTGCGGCAGGCTGTACAGCAGCGGCAGGCTGACCAGCACCAGCAAGGCGAAGCCGACGCTGATCCAGCGGTGCTTCAGCGAAAATCCCAGTACGTGGGCATAGCGCTCGGCCAGCCAGTCGAAGAAGCGGTTGGCGGCATGGGCCATGCGCCCTTCGGACTGGCGCGCATCGAGCAGGAACGAGCTCATCACCGGCGACAGGGTCAGGGCCACCACGCCGGAGACCACCACCGCGCCGGCCAGGGTCAGGGCGAACTCGCGGAACAGCGCGCCGGTCAGCCCGCCCATCATGCCGATCGGCGCGTACACCGCGGCCAGGGTGATGGTCATGGCGATCACCGGCCCGGCCACCTCGCGGGCTCCGATCAACGCCGCCGCCACCGGCGTGCGCCCCTCCTCGATATGACGATGGACGTTCTCCACCACGACGATGGCATCATCCACCACCAGTCCCACGGCCAGCACCATGGCCAGCAGGGTGAGCAGGTTGATGCTGAAGCCGAACACCAGCATCAGCGCCGCCGCGCCTAGCATCGACAGGGGAATGGTCACCACCGGGATCAGCACCGTGCGCAGCGAACCCAGGCACAGGTAGATGACCACCACCACGATCGCCAGGGCTTCGAGCAAGGTCTTGGTGACCTCGTCGATGGAGGCCTGGATGAAGCGCGCCGTCTCGAAGGCAAGCTCGGCCTTGACGTCCGGCGGCAGGGTCTGGCGAATCTGCGGCAACAGCTGGCGGATGCCCTCGACGATCACCAGCGGGTTGCCGCCCGGGGTGGCGAACAGGCCCAGGTGCACCGCCGGTACGCCGTCCATGCTGGCGCTGGTCTCGGCCGAGGCGGCGCCGAGCTCGACGGTGCCGATGTCACGGATGCGCACCAGGCCATTGCCGTCGTTGCGGATCACCAGCTCACGGAAGTCGCCGACCGAGGTCAGGTCGGTGTCGACGCGGATATTGGCAATCACATATTGGCCCTTCACCTTGCCGGGCGCCGCCTGATAGTTGTTGCGCCGTACCGCCTCGGCCACGTCGGCGGCGGTCAGGCCCCGGGCGGCCAGGCGCGCCGGGTCGATCCACAGGCGCATCGACAGGGTCTGGCCGCCGAACACCTGGACCTTGGCCACGCCCTCGATGGTGCTGAGCAACGGCTCGACCACCCGCGTGAGGTAGTCGGTCATGGCCGGGATCGGCAGGCTCGGGCTGGCGAAGCCGATATAGGCCACCGCCGTCGACTCGCCGGCCGAGCGCTCGATCACCGGATCGTAGGCGCGCTCCGGCAGGCGGTAACGCACCTGGTTGACCTTGGCCATCACCTCGGTCAGCGCCTGGGTCGAGTCGCGGTTGAGCTCCATGCGCACGGTCACCAGGCTGCGGCCCTGGACCGAGGAGGACGACAGGTAGTCGATGCCTTCCACCGACGACACCGCCTGGGCGATCGGCTGGGTGACGAAGCCCTGCATCAGCTCGGCCGGGGCGCCGGGGTATTCAGTGGTCACGGTGATGGTCGAGCTTTCCAGCAGCGGGTACTGGCGGATCGGCAACTGCAGCAGCGACAGCAGCCCAAGCAACAGGATCAGGGTGCTGACCACCAGCGCCAGCACAGGCCGGCGCACGAACAGGTCGGTGAATGTCATGGCATGTTCTCGCTGGGGTCAGGCGCCGCTGGCCGGGGCCTGCAGGGTGTCTTCGGTGGCTTGCACGGCGGTACCGTCGCTCAGGCGCAACTGCCCGGATACCACCACCTGGTCGTCCTCGTTCAGACCCTGCTCGATCACCACACGGCCGGCCTGGCGCTCGCCGGTGCGCACCGCCACCCGCTGCACCACCAGGGCATCGGCGGCGTCATCGCGGCGGGCGACGAACACCGTGTCGCCATAGGCGGTGTAGGCCACCGCGGTTTCCGGCACGGTCAGCACCTGGCCGTCATCGGGGCTGGCCACCTGCACGCTGGCGTACATGCCGGCCGCAAGGCGCGCATCAGGTTTGGCCAGGGTGGCCTGGACCTGCACCGTGCGCGACCGTCCGATCAGCGGGTCGATGGCCGTGATATGGGCGGTGAAGGGTGTGTCGGGGAAGGCGTCCAGGCGCACCTCAACCGGCTGGCCGGGGCGCAGCTGGGCGCTCAACTGCTCTTCGAGGGAGAAGTTGACATACAGGCTGCGAGTGTCGATCAGGCTGACCACCGGATCGCCGACATTGAGGTACTGCCCCTGGTTCACCCGGCGGATGCCCAGGCGCCCGTCGAACGGTGCGCGCACCGCCTTCTGGGCGATCACCGCCTCGGTGCGGGCCAGCTCGCCCTGGGCCATGTCGCGGGCTGCCAGGGCATTGTCCAGCTGTTCCTGGGTGGCAGCGTTCTCGCGCAGCAGGTCCTTGACCCGCCGGTGGTTGGTCCGCGCATTGTCCAGCTGGGCCTTCAGGCGCAGGCGCTCGGCCTGCTCCGGGGCATCGTTGAGGGTGACCAGCACATCGCCCTTGCGCACCTGCTGGCCGGATGTGAAGTTGATCGCCGTCACCCGTCCGCCGATTTCGGCCGAGACCAGCACCTGGTGTACCGCCTCCAGCTCGCCGACGCCGGCGAAGGCGCGTTTTTGCGGTGCTTTCTGCACCGTGGCCAGGGCCACCTTGACCAGGTGCCGCGCCGGTGTCGCCGTGGCCTGGGCCTGGCCGGTGTGGCGCCAGGCCAGACCGCCGGCGGTGACCAGCGCCAGTACCAGGGCGCTGCCAAGTATCGTCTTGCTATTCATCGCGCGTCCTCGCCTCAGGCCCAGTTCAGGTTGAACAGGAAGAACGCCAGGATCGCCCACAGCACCAGCACCAGATGGGTGAGCTGCAGGCCTTCCTGGCGAATCCAGTAGCCGAACCACAGGCCACCGAGCAGCATGGCGAAGGTGAAGGCTAGGAACGCGGCGAGCGCCAGGTTCAGCCAGGCGCGGGCCATGAGCGGATCCTGGGCGATGATCAGCCCGTAGCAGCCGACCCAGGCCGCCAGGCTGGCGACGATCTGCAGCAGCAGGATCACCAGCAGCGCGGCGCGGGCCAGGCCGGCCGACTGGCAGGCCCGGCGCAGCAGGGGGAAGTCGATGGCCGGCGGTTGGCGCAGCGGCGCCATGGCCAGGGTGGCGCCGATGGCGCCGACGGAACTGGCGAAAGCCTGCAGGTTGTTCAATACCGCGATGCTCAGCCATAACGCCAGGCCCACGGCCTGGATGGCCTGGAACAGCCACAGGGAGGTGTGCAAATCCATATCAACGTCCGTATTGATGGCCTGGCCAGGGGGAACAGGCAATTACACAAGAAAACGCTTGGATATTAGTGGCAGCCTTGCCGATGCACAAGCGCCCCTATTACAGGGGCGCTGGTTGCCAGGGGGATTGATGCGGATCAGTCGGGAGAGATTCCCAGGGGTGGAGGTGCCGGGAAGCGGGTTTTTTCTGTAGGAGCGGCTTTAGCCGCGATGCAGGCAACGCGGAGCCTGGCACCCGCTTCGCGGGTGATCGCGGCTAAAGCCGCTCCTGCAGAGGTCGCGGTTCAGGCCTGGCCGGGAACTCGCGTCAGGGCTTCGCGAAAGCGCTGGATGCTGGCCAGCGCCAGCACCAGGCCAACGACGGCGACGCCGCCACCGACCAGGCCGATATGCGCCACGCCCAGCTGGCTGCTGACGATGCTGCCCAGCAGCGCGCCGCCGCCGATGCCGATGTTGTAGATCCCCGAGAACAACGCCATGGCCACGTCGGTGGCGTCCGAGGCGAGCTTGAGGGTCTTGGACTGCAGGGCCAGGCTGAAGCTCAGGATCGCCACGCCCCAGACCATGTTCAGGGCGGCGAACACCTGGAAATTGCCCGACAGCGGCAACAGCAACAGCAGGCACGCGGCAAGCGCGCCGATGGCGCCCACCAGGAAGCCATGGGGGAAGCGCTCGCTGTAGCGGCTGAACAGCACCGAGCCGAACACGCCGGCACCACCGTACAGCAACAACAGCAACGTGGTGTGTTCACCACTGATCTGCGCCACGTGCAGGGCGAACGGCTCGATGTAGCTGTAGGCGGTGAACTGCGCGGTGATCACCAGCGTCACCAGCACGTAGGTGATCACCAGCGCCGGGCGCTTGAACAGGATAGGCAAGCTGCGCAGCGAGCCGGAGTTCTGGCTCGGCAGCAGCGGCAGCGACTTCATCAGGCACAGCATGGTCGCCAGCGCCACCCCGGCAATGCACAGGAAGGTAATGCGCCAGCCCAGCGCCTCGCCCACCACCCGCCCCAGCGGGATGCCCATGACCATCGCCAGGGTGGTGCCGGTGGCCAAAAGGCCCAGCGCCTTGGCCTGCTGGCCGGGCGGCGCCACGCGCACCGCCAGCGACGCAGTGATGGCCCAGAACACCGCGTGGGCCAGGGCGATGCCGATACGGCTGACCAGCAGCATGGCGAAGCTCTGCGACAACCACGACAACAGGTGGCTGGCGATGAACACCAGGAACACGATCAGCAGCAGGCGCCGCCGCTCGATATTGCGGGTCATCAGCATCATCGGCAGCGACGCCAGCGCCACCACCCAGGCATAGATGGTCAGCATCAGGCCGACCTGCGCGGTGGTCATCTCGAAGCTGCGGCCGATATCGCTGAGCAGCGCCACCGGGACGAACTCGGTGGTGTTGAAGATGAACGCCGCAAGGGCCAGGGCGATGACGCTCAGCCAACTGCCATTGCCGGCTGTGGGAGGCATGGAGGTAGGTACGGGTCCATTCATGTGATGAGGTTTTTCTCCGCGGGCAAGGCAACAGGACGCACATCGCCTGCCCAGGTGCCAGGCCGGTGACGCACGTTTGATTATTGGAAGGATGCCCAGCATGGTACGCATCAAGCCCGGCCCTCACAACCTCGGGTGCGGACGGAGTACCATGCACCCTTTTGTGGCATCGCCACCCCCCTGCGGAACAAGGAGTTCGATCCGCCCATGGACAAGCAGCACCCCCAGCAGCAGTGGCGCGAGGCGGTCATCGCCTACGCCGAGGCCATCAACCGCTATGTCGCGCAGGGCCGTGCGCAAGGCTGGGACGATCTGGAAGAGCCGCAGGCAGCGGCCACCGAACACCTGCTCGACGCCTGGCTGGCGGCGCTGCGGGCCATCAACCGGCCCGGCGTCGACCCGGCACAGCGCCAGCTGTTCCGCGAGGCCTGGCCGCCGGCGCACCTGCCACTGGTGCCCTTGTTCGAGGAACAGGCCCAGGGCATCGGCAGCCTGCTGCTGCTCGACGACGGCAGCCTGCTGGCGCGCATCGGCATGCCGTTCGACCGGGGGCAGGTGCTGCGCATCGACGACCAGGGCGTCACCCCGGTGATCGGCGTCGAGCATTTCGGCCGCTGCCCGCAACGGCGCTACTACGCCCTGGCCAATGCCGAAGGGGTGCGCGTGACCGATGGCTGGGGCGGCCCGCAGGTGGCCAGGCTGGCCTGGCCCCATGGCCTGGAAGGGTTGCCCGCCGGCTACCCGTTCGACCCCCTCGACCTGCCGCCGATACCCACCGCGCTGCTGCCCTTCCCCGATGGCCAGCGGGTCCTGCTGGTCAGCAGCGACGGCATCTTCGTGCTCGCCGCCAGCGGTGCCACGCGCCTGTTGCCGCGGCAGGCGGACATTCTCGATGAACTGCGCCAGGGCACCGATCCGGACGACATCGTCCTGGGCCTGGCCATGGAGCATGCCGCGCTGTCACCGGATGGCCGGCTGATCGCCCTGGGCGAGCAATGCGGCCGACACCTGGTGCTCGACGAGCAGTTCAAGCCCATCGCCGAAGTGGGCCCGGCCAGCGAATACCCGCACTTCGCCCTGTTCAACCGGCGTGGCGACCAGCTGATCCTCAACGCCTGCCACTTCTACCGGGGCGGCACCGTCGGCGTGCGGGTGGCCGACCTGCCGGGGCTGGATACCGGTTTCTACAGCGAGGACCCGCGCACGCCGCTGTTGCAGGACGGCGCACGGATCTACGCCGGCGTGGCCCGTGAAAGCGAGTACATCGTCGGCGACGCCCATGGCTACCTGCGCGCCTTCGGCGAGGACGGCAGCGAGCACTGGCAGCACTACCTCGGCTCGACCATCAGCGCCATGGACATCAGCGCCGATGGCCGCACCCTGGCGGTGGCCAGCCATGCCGGTTTCATTTCACTGATCGCCCTGGACAGCGGCAGGCCGCAATGGCAGATCGGCACCGGGGCGCATGGCGAGGTGAGGCGCTGGTTGTGCTGGAAGGGATTCGAGCAGCCGCTGGCCTGGTAGGCCGGCGGCGCCTGAAGGTCGGGGAGAGGCGTGAAGCTCAGCCCCGCCGCCGCTTCAGCTGTTGCTTCAACACCCGCAAGGGCGGCGCGTAGAAGAAGCCGAACGAAACGCTGCCCTGGCGCCCCTTCACCGCATGGTGCAGGCGATGCGCCCGATACAGGCGCCTGAGGTAGCGGTTGACCGGTTTCGGTGCTCGCGGCCAGTGCCGGTGGAAAAAGCCATCGTGGGCCAGCACATAAGCCACGCCATACCCCGCTACCCCAGCGCCAACCCATTGCAACGGTGCATGCCCGGCCTTGCCCAGGGCCACCAGCGCCGTGGCGATCAGGCCCAGGGCCAGCAGGTAGAGGTCGTTGGTCTCCAGCATGCCCAGCTGCGGCTCATGGTGCGAGCGGTGCAGCCACCAGCCGCAGCCGTGCATGACATACTTGTGGGCCAGCGTGCCGACGCCCTCCATGGCCACCAGGGTGCCGAACAGCACGGCGAGATTGAACAACATGGATCGGTCCGGGGGGTTGGCAACGAAAGGCGCAAGGGTACCATTGCCGCCAGGTCATTCGGAGGGATTTTCCATGAAGGATGTGCACGTCTCAGCCAGCACCGGCTACACCCGCCAGTCGAGCAACTACGAGCAGGGCCGGCCCGACTATCCCGGCGCCTTGCAGGGCTGGCTGCGCGACACCCTGGGCATCGGCGCCGGCACCCCGGTCCTCGACCTGGGCGCTGGCACCGGCAAGTTCACCCGCCTGCTCGCCGCGTTGGCGCCGCGCCTGACGGCGGTGGAGCCGGTGGCCGCCATGCGCGAGCGATTCAGCGAGCGGCTGCCCGAGGTCCCGGTGCTCGAAGGCACCGCCCAGCACATCCCGCTGGCCGACGCCAGCCAGCAGGTGCTGGTCTGCGCCCAGGCCTTCCACTGGTTCGCCGACGCCGCCGCCCTGCGCGAAATGCACCGGGTGCTGGCGCCGGGCGGGCGCCTGGGGCTGATCTGGAACGTGCGTGACGAAGCGGTGGACTGGGTGGCGCGGATCACCGAGATCATCACCCCCTACGAGGGCGACACCCCACGCTTTCACACCGGTCGCTGGCGCGACGCCTTCGCGGGCAGCCGCTTCAGCGCGCCGCAACTGACCACCCTGCCCCACGTCCATGAAGGCAGCCCGCAGACGGTGATCCTCGAACGCCTGCGCTCGGTCAGCTTCATCGCCGCCCTGCCCCAGGCCGAACAGGACAGGGTCATGGCCCAGTTGCAGGACCTGATCGACAACCACCCGGACCTCAAGGGCCGCAAGCGCATCGCCTTCCCCTACCGGACCCAGGCCTACGTCTGCCAGCGCCTGGTGTAACGCAATTGTCATGATTCACGCCTTGACCCTGCGCGGGTCGAGGCGTATGGTCCGCCGCGCACTCAAGCATCCCCCACACAGGAGTCCCCTGCATTGGACAGTAGCCCCAGTCGATTGCGACAGGCCCACACGGCGAGCTAGTCCGGCAGCGTTCCTGCCACTGTCTCGCCGCACACGGTAGACGGTGGTTCCCTTCGGCCCTGCGGGGCTGAACATTCCTCCTTCCTTTCCTGCCCTGCCACCTGGCATGGCGCGTGGTCCTGCGCATTCCTCGCTTTCATTCGCGCCGTCTGCGGTCGGTGCTCGTGCGGGCCATCGCCCGCGGAACGGAGTTCGCTATGGATTGGAAAATCTTTCTGCTGCGCGTCAGCGTGGCCCTGCTGCTCGGTGCCCTGATCGGTGCCGAACGTCAACTGCGCCAGCGCCTGACGGGCCTGCGCACCAACGCCCTGGTCAGCACCGGCGCCTGCCTGTTCGTGCTGATGACCCAGGCCGTGCCGGGCATGGCACCCACCGATGCCTCACGCATCGCCGCCTATGTGGTGTCGGGCATCGGCTTTCTCGGCGGTGGCGTGATCATGCGCGACGGCTTCAACGTGCGCGGCCTGAACACCGCCGCCACCCTCTGGTGCACCGCCGCGGTCGGCGTGCTGTGCAGCCTCGGCTTGCTGCTGGAGGCCTCCCTGGGCAGCCTGGTGGTGCTGTGCGCCAACATCCTGCTGCGCGACCTCGCCCAGCGCCTGGACCGCCAGGACGTGGTGCCGGCCAGCGAGGTCGAGCAGCGCTACGAGGTGCGCATCGTCTGCCGCGCCGAGGACGAGATCCAGGTGCGCAGCCTGATGCTGCACAGCCTCAGCGACCCGGGCCTGCGCCTGCAGTCGCTGCACAGCGAGGACCTGGCCGATCCGGCACGCCTGGAAGTGCGCGCCGAGCTGCTCGGCACGCCGCAGGCGCCGACCCAGCTGGAGCGCCTGGTCGGGCGGGTGAGCCTGGAGAAAGGCGTGAGCGCGGTGCGCTGGCAATTGCAGGCCCAGGGTCTGCCCTCTGACTAGACGTCGTCGCGCACATGCCGTTCGCGCAGCTCCTGGCGCTCCTTGGCCTCGACGCACAGGGTGGCGGTGGGCCGCAGCAGCAGGCGGCGCAGGCCAATCGGCTCGCCGGTTTCCTCGCACCAGCCGTAATCGCCCCGGGCCAGGCGCTCCAGCGCCTGGTCGATCTTGTCCAGCAGCTTCTTCTCCCGCTCCAGCGAGCGCAGTTGCCAGTGACGTTCCTCCTCGGCGCTGCCGATGTCGGCGGGGTCGCTGTGCACTTCCTGTTCGCGCAGGGCGCGCAACTCCTGTTCGATGCGCGTCTGCAGCTCGCCGCGCTGGGTCAGCAGCAGGTTGCGGAAGAACTGGCGCTGGGGTTCGTTCATGTAGGCGCTGGCGGGTTGTTGCAGCAGTTGCTCTTCAGTCATGGGGGTAACTCCAGAATGCTGGGGGCGCGAGACCGCCCTCATGGAACAAAACGTAACTTGCTGACTTGAACAGCGTGGGAGCGGGCTTGCCCCGCGATGCGGTGTATGGCACCGGCTTTGCCGGTGATCGCGGGGCTAGCCCGCTCCCACGTTGGTGATGCGTGCTCTTCTGTTCCGTGCGCGACAGAGCAGCCCGAAGGGATGGGCGATCTGGGGGGATTCAGCGGTCGAACATCAAGGGCAAGCCCTGGCATTGGTCGCGTACCCGCCCCTGGTGCCAGGCCAGTTGCCCGGACACCACCGTGCTGCGCACCACATGGTGGAAGGCGCGCTGCTGGAACGGCGTCCAGCCGCAATGCGCCAGGATCGGGTCGTCCGCCACCGCCCGTGGGCTGGCCAGGCGCTCGACGATGGCGAAGTCCGCCCAATAGCCCTCGCGCAGGAAACCGCGTTCGCGGATAGCGAACAGTTCGGCCACTGCGTGGCTGGTCTTGTTCACCACCTGGGCCATGCTCAGCACCCCTTCGCAGACCAGCTCCAACGCCGCCGGCAAGGCATGCTGCACCAGCGGCAGGCCCGACGGCGCCCGGGTATACACCCGGCGCTTTTCCTCCAGGGTATGCGGCGCATGGTCGGTGCCGATCACATCGATGCGATCGCGAGCCAGGGCCTTGCGCAGGGCATCGCGGTCGGTGCCGGTCTTGATCGCCGGATTGCACTTGATCAGGTGGCCGAGGCTTGCGTAGTCGCTGTCGTCGAACAGCAGGTGGTGCAGGCACACCTCGGCGGTGATGTGCTTGCCGCTCACCGGGCCCGGTTGGAACAATGCCAGTTCTCGCACCGTGGTCAGGTGCAGCACGTGCAGGCGCGTGCCGAAGCGCCGGGCCAACTCCACCGCCAGGCTCGAGGAGCGGTAGCAGGCATCGGCGTCGCGGATCAGCGGGTGCGCGGCCGGGGGAATGAACTCTCCGTGGCGGGCCCGCCACCAGCTCTCGTTCTCCAGGATGCTCGGGGTGTGCTCGCAGTGCGCCAGGACGATGGTCGGCGCATAGACGAAGAGCTTTTCCAGCACCTGCGGATCGTCCACCAGCATGTCGCCGGTGGAGGCCCCCATGAACACCTTGATCCCGGCCACTTCGCGCGGGTCGAGGGCGGCGATGGTGTCGAGGTTGTCGCGGCTCACGCCGAAGTGGAAGCCATAGTTGGCCCGCGAACTCGCCGCCGCCCGTCGCTTCTTGTCGGCCAGCGCCTCCAGGGTCAGGGTCGGCGGGTTGGTGTTGGGCATGTCCATGTAGCTGGTGATGCCCCCGGCCACCGCCGCCCGCGACTCGCTGGCGATGCTGCCCTTGTGCGGCGCCCCCGGCTCGCGGAAATGCACCTGGTCGTCGATCATCCCCGGCAGCAGCCAGGCGCCCCGGGCATCGATCTCCAGCGCCGCCCGGGCATTGTCGAGGCTGCCGGCGATCCGCTCGATGCGCCCGTGGCGCACCAGCAGGTCGCCTTCGAACTCGCGCCCTTCATTGACCAGCCGTGCGTTGCGCACCAGCAATGTGTCCATGTTCAGAACTCGTTCTGCAGGGCCTTGTAGCCCTGGACCAGGTCGATGTTGGTGCGCGCCACGTCCTCGGAGAACTCCGAGGCCGACACGCTGACCGGCGGGTAACGCTCCAGGTCGGTGTGCGGGCCGATGTGCTCGGTGGGCGGCACATAGAAGCGCGGTGGCAGGTCGCGACCGTCGACCACCGAGTTGTGCCGCACCACGCTGCCGTCGCCGACCTTGCAGTTGAACAGCACGCTGTTGAAACCGATGAACACCCGGTCACCGACCTCGCACGGACCATGGACGATGGAGCGGTGGGCGATCGAGCTGTACTGGCCGATGCGCACCGCCGCGCCGGACTTGGAGTGGATCACCACGCCGTCCTGGATATTGGAGTTGGCGCCGATGACGATCGGCTGCATGTCGCCGCTGCCGTCCACCTCGTCGGCGCGGATCACCGCATAGGGGCCGACGAACACGTTGTCGTGGATGATCACCTTGCCGCAGATGATGGCGGTGTGATCGATATAGGCCGATTCGGCGATTTGCGGGAGATGGCCGGAGGGGTTTCTGCGGATCACGGTGGAGGCCCTGGATGAAAGGAAGATCATAAATGTTACGTTATAACAGTTACAATGCAACACCTTCACACACCGATCTGGCAAACTCCACTCTTCCTGCGCAGATTGGAACAGCGTGGGAGCGGGCTAGCCCCGCGATCACCGGCAAAGCCGGTGCCAAGCACCGCGACGCCTGCTTCGCGGGCAAGCCCGCTCCCACAGGGGTACAGTTCTTTATGCAACAGCGCAGCCCAATGGGCTGCGCGATTTCCTACAGGCCCTGATCCACCATGCACGTGCGCCCCACCCGCGTCAGCGACATCCCCCTGCTCCCTACCCTGGAACGCTCTGCGGCCCAGGCTTTCCGGCAATTGCCGCACCTGGCCTGGCTGGCCGACAGCGATGTGATGAACGAAGCCGAGCACCTGACGTTCGTCACCGAGGGCGGCAGCTGGGTTGCCGTGGATGGCCGGGACCTGCCGCTGGGTTTTCTCTGCGCCAGCACCACAGGCGACGCCCTGCACATCCATGAGATATCGGTCCGCCAGGAAGCCCAGGGCCAGGGCCTGGGTCGCGGCCTGCTGGACCAGGCGCGCACAGCCGCGCGCCTGAACGGCCTGGCCTGGCTGACCCTGACCACCTTCGACGATGTCCCCTGGAATGCCCCGTTCTACGCCCGCTATGGTTTCGAGCGCATCCCCCCGCCGCAGCTTGATGCGCGCCTGCAAGGCATCCTTGCCGGCGAGCTGGCCCATGGCCTGGGCAATCGCTGCGCCATGCGCCTGGCGCTCGGCGTTTGAGCGATGATTTCATCCAAACGGCCATTGACGTAGAGTCGGATCACCTGCGGTAGCGGACAACCCGATGGACAAGTACACCCCCCGCCAGTGGCTCCCCCATGAGAAGCCCAGCCTGCCCGGCTCGCCCTCGACGCCGCTGCACGCCCCGGCCAAGCGCCTGGCCTTCGGCCTGGTCGGCCTGCTGGTGGCCATCACGGGCGGCCTGGGCAACGCCCTGGTGGTCGCCAACCTGCCGTTCCTGCAGGGCGCGCTGGGTGCCACCAGTGCCGAAATGGCCTGGCTGCCGGCGGCCTTCGTGATGACCAACGTGTCGATGAACCTGCTGCTGGTGAAGTTCCGCCAGGAGTTCGGCCTGCGCGCCTTCACCGAGGTGTTCCTGGTGCTCTATGCCCTGGTCACCCTCGCCCACCTGTTCGTCAACGACCTCAACTCGGCCATCGCCGTGCGCGCCGCCCATGGCATGGTCGGCGCCGCTCTGAGTTCGCTGGGCCTGTACTACATGATCCAGGCCTTCCCCGCGCAGTGGCGGCTCAAGGCGATGGTCCTGGGCCTTGGCGCCTCGCAGCTGGCGGTGCCGCTGGCCCGGGTGTTCTCCGAGGACCTGCTGCAGATCGCCGAGTGGCGGGGGCTGTACCTGTTCGAGTTGGGCCTGGCCCTGGCCGCGCTGGGCTGCGTGCTGCTGCTAAAGCTGCCCCCCGGCGATCGCTTCAAGACCTTCGAGCCCCTGGATTTCCTCACCTTCACCCTGATGGCCAGCGGCACCGCCCTGCTCTGCGCGGCGCTATCGCTGGGGCGCATCGACTGGTGGCTGGACGCGCCGTGGATCGGCGTCGCCCTGGCGTGCTCCATCGCCCTGATCCTCTCGGGCCTGGCCATCGAGCACAACCGCAGCAACCCGCTGCTGATGACCCGCTGGCTGGGCAGCGGCGCGATCATCCGCCTGGCCCTGTGCGTGATCCTGATCCGCATGGTGATCTCCGAGCAGTCCACCGGCGCCGTGGGTTTTCTCCAGGCACTGAACATGGGCAACGAGCAGATGCGCGCGCTGTACGCGGTGATGCTGCTGGGCGCGGTCACGGGGCTGACCACCAGCGCCTTGACCATCAACCCCCAGCACCTGGTGCTGCCGTTGTTCATCTCCCTGGCGGCCATGGCCACCGGCGCCTTCATGGACAGCACCTCGAGCAACCTGACCCGTCCGGCGCAGATGTACCTCAGCCAGTTCCTCCTGGCCTTCGGAAGCACCTTCTTCGTCGGCCCGTCGATGGCGCTGGGCATCGGCCATGTGCGCGCCAACCCGCGCAACCTGGTGAGCTTCTCGGTGCTGTTCGGTATCTGCAACAACCTCGGCGGACTGATCGGCTCGGCGCTGCTGGGCACCTTCCAGACCGTGCGCGAGAAATTCCACTCCAACCAGCTGATGGACCGCCTGAGCGCCCTGGAACCCTTGGTCAGCGCCCGCGTGCAGGGCGGTGGCGCCGGTTACGCCGGGGTGTTCGCCGACCCGGCGCTGCGCAACGAGGCCGGCATGCGCCTGCTGGCCAACGCTGCGACCCGCGAGGCCAATGTGCTGGCCTACAACGATGTGTTCATGCTGATCGGCGCCATCGCTATCCTGACCATGATCTGGATCTTCATCCGCAGCCTGTACCTGCGCTACAACCACTCCACCAGCGGTACCCCGAGCCGATGACCCAAGAGACGCCAACGACCACCACCACCGCCATCGCCGAAACCCCAGAAGGCGCGCAACCACCCAGCGAACCGACCAGCCCGGCGCGCAGCCGGCGGGTGCGCCTGCTGTCGTCGCTGAGCTTCGCCGCCGTGGCCCTGGCCGGCATCCTGCTGGTGCTGTACGCCTGGCGCCTGCCGCCGTTCAGCAGCGCCATCGAGAGCACCGAGAACGCCCTGGTGCGCGGCCAGGTGACGATCATCGGGCCACAGTTGGGCGGCTATATCGTCGAGGTGCCGGTGCACGACTTCCAGTTCGTCAAGCAGGGCGACCTGCTGGTGCGCCTGGATGACCGCATCTACACCCAGCGCCTGGCCCAGTCCATCGCCCAGCTCAAACAGCAGGAGGCGGCGCTGGCCAACAACCTGCAGCAGCGCAACAGCGCCGAGGCCGGCATCGCCCAGCGTCAGGCCGCGATCAGCGACGCCGCGGCCCAGGCCGACAAGGCCAAGGCCGACCTGCAGCGCAACCAGGCGCTGGTCAGCGACGGCTCGGTGTCGCGCCGCGAACTGGACCTGAGCCACGCCAGCCATGCCGCCGCCGTCGCCAGCCTGGCCCAGGCCAGGGCCGCGCTGGAAATCGCCCGCCAGGACCGCGAGACGGTAATCGTCAACCGTGCCGCGCTGCAGGCCTCGGTGGAGAATGCCAGGGCCGCGGTGGAGCTGGCCCGCATCGACCTGGACAACACCCGGGTCAAGGCGCCACGGGACGGCCAACTGGGGCAGATCGGCACCCGCCTGGGCGCCTACGTCAATCCCGGCGCGCAGTTGATGGCGCTGGTGCCGGACACCTTGTGGGTGATCGCCAACCTGAAGGAAACGCAGATGGCCAAGGTGCGCATCGGCCAACCCGCCACCTTCACCGTCGATGCGCTCAACCACCTGAAGCTGCGCGGCCACGTGCAGCAGATCTCCCCGGCCACCGGCTCGGAATTCGCCCTGCTGCAGGCCGACAACGCCACCGGCAACTTCGTCAAGATCGCCCAGCGCATCCCGGTGCGGATCACCGTCGATGGCGACCAGCCCGAGGCCAGGCAGCTGCGGCCGGGGATGTCGGTGGTGGTGAGCATCGATACCCGGGACAGGTGACTGGCCTACAGGCTGACGCCGAGTGCCCGGCGCACCTGCTCGCCACGGGCATCGTCCACCGCGCTGACCAGGGCGAAGTTGTAGTCACCGTGGGACCAGTAGCGGGCCTGCAACTGGCCGTCGGTGCGCTGGCCGCTGGGCATGCGCTCGAAGTGCTCGCCGGGCGAGCGCAGGAACAGGCTGATGCGCAGCCCTTGGCGGTCCTGGAACACCAGCAGCGCCGCCGGCCCCGCCTCGTTGCTCAGCAGGCGTGCGCCCACCGGCTGCAGACCATAGCCAGACAGGTCCGGCAATTGGCCGACACGGTTGAAGTGACGTCCCAGCCAGGCCTGCAGCCGCGCCGGATCACTGGCCTGGATATCCAGCGTGCTTGCGTCGGCGAACAGTCGGTGGGCCTCCACCGCATCGGCCATGGGCAACATGCCGGCGAACAGCGTCGCCTCGCGCGCCTGCCAGCCGCCCAGGCCACCCAGGCCCATGGCCAGCAGCAATACCGCCGCCTGTGCCAGGCGCCATTGCCGACGCTGGCGCAGGCGGCGGCGCAGGGGCGCCAGGTCCAGCGCCGGATCGCTGGGCTGCTCGCCGAAGCCGGCCAGGGCCGCCCGCAGGCGCCGGGCATCGCCGCGCCAGGCCTCGATCCGCGCCGCCTCCTCGGGATTGACCGCCAGCCACGCCTCGACCTCGGCCCGACGAGCCGGCTCCAGGCGCTCGTCGACATAGGCGTGCAACTCGTGCTCGGTGGGGATCAGGCGCGTCATTTGAGTCTCCGCAGGGCCGGGGGCGTGGGGTTGCCCTCGGTCAGTTCACGCAGGGCGGCACGGGCACGCGACAGGCGCGACATCACCGTGCCGATGGGAATGCCGAGGGTGTCGGCCGCCTCCTTGTAGCTCAGGCCTTCGACGCTGACCAGCAGCAACAGGGCGCGTTGCTCCGCCGACAGCCGGGCGAAGGCGCGCAGATCGGCCTGGGCCAGGACGATGCTCTCGATCTCGCCACCGGTCGGTTCCTCGGCCTGGCCCCGACCGAACCAGGCCAGCCAGCGGGCGTGCAGGCGCTCGCGGCGCTTGCCGTCGAGGAACAGCCGGTAAAGGATGGTGAACAGCCAGGGCCGCAGGCTGTCGGCGTCGCGCTGCTGGTCACGGCGGCTCAGGGCACGCTCGACCGTGGCCTGGACCAGGTCGTCGGCGCCGCCGGGCTCGCGGGTCAGCCACAGGGCGAAGCGGCGCAGGCGTTGCAGCAGCTCGCGCCATTGTTGGTCGTCCAGATCGTGCATGGTCGGGTTCCGGGCCCCAATGGGCAGTCAGTGTAATGGGCAGACGGCCCGGCACGAAATCTATTCCCCCGGCGGGAATAAATCGTTCGCCCTTGCGTCGTACCGGCTCATCCCACCTGACCGGAGCGTCCCCATGACCACTCCCCTGCATGGCACCGCCAAGGCCCTGCGCCTGGCCGCCATCGGCGCCACCCTCGCCGCCCTCGGAGCGGGCTTCGCCTATGCCGCCGGCTGGATCGGCGCGCCAGGGCTGACCCCGCAGCGCATCATCGACACCTTCGAGGCCCAGGCCGGCCATTATCCCGGCTATCGGAAAAACCATGCCAAAGGCCTGTGCGTCAGCGGTTACTTCCAGGCCAGCGGGCAGGCTGCGGCGCTCTCCAGCGCCCGCGTCTTCAGCCAGGCCCAGGTGCCGGTGATCGGTCGTTTCGCCATCGGCGGCGCCAACCCCTTCGCCCCGGACACCGCCATACCGGTACGCAGCCTGGCCATCCAGTTGAGCAGCGACGACGGCCAGGTCTGGCGCACCGGCATGAACAACCCGCCGGTGCTGGCGGTGAGCACGCCCGAGGCGTTCTACCAGCAGGTGCTGGCCGGGGCGCCCGACCCGGCCACCGGCAAGCCGGACCCAGCGAAGCTGCAGGCGTTTTTCGCCAGCCACCCGGAAAGCGCGGCGTTTCGCCAGTGGGCGGCCAGCTACAAGCCCAGCGACAGCTTCGCCAGCACCGCCTACAACAGCATCAATGCCTTTCGCCTGATCGATGCCCAGGGCAACGCCCACCCGGTACGCTGGGCCCTGGAGCCGCAGACAACGTTCGCTGCCCTGCCCGCCCAGGTCGATGACCAGCAGTTCCTCCAGCACGACCTGCAGCAACGCCTGGCCCAGGGCCCGCTGCGCTGGACCCTGCGCCTGACCCTGGCCGAGCCCGGCGACCCGGTGGACGACCCTGCCCGTCCCTGGCCCGCCGAACGTCGCAGCATCGACGCCGGCACCCTGGTCGTGGAACGGGTCGACGGCCCCGAGCAAGGCGCTTGCCGCGACCTGAACTTCGATCCGCTGATCCTGCCCCACGGCATCGAACCGTCCGCCGACCCGATCCTCGCCGCCCGCTCGGCCGCCTATTCAGTGTCGTTCAACCGCCGCAGCCACGAAGCGCTGAGCGAAGGAGCCCGCCCATGACCGCCACCGCCTTCCACCCCCTGGCCCGCCTGCTGCACTGGCTGATGGCCGCGCTGATCCTGGCCATGCTGTTCATCGGCGTGAACATGGTCGGCGACCTGTCGCCACGGCATCCGCTGCTGGTCGAGCTGCACAAGGCCACAGGCCTGGCCCTGCTGGTGCTGGTGATCCTGCGTATCGCCTTGCGCCTGGCCCTGCCACACCCGGCGCTGCCCGGCGACCTGCCGCGCCTGCAACGGCTGGCCGCCGGCGCCTCGCACCTGCTGCTGTACGGCCTGATGCTGGCCATGCCGCTGCTCGGCTGGGCCATGCTCTCGGCCGGTGGCTATCCACGGCCCCTGCAACTGCCCGCCATCGCCCCCCACGACTTGCAGTTGTACGCCATACTGCGCCAGGCCCACGGCTGGGCCGGCTACCTGCTGTTCGCCACCGTGCTGCTGCACCTGGGGGCGGCGTTGGTGCATGCCCTGGTGCGCCGCGACGGCGTCTTGCGTAGCATGTGGCCAGGCCCGCTGCGCCGCAGTGAATGAGCATTGCCGGGGTCGACACATGTAAATAATTATTACTAACATTGGCGCTCATTTCGTCGAACTGCCCCGGACTGCCCCATGAACGTTGCAAAGGACCCTGCCGCCTTGACCCCGTCCAGCACCCTGGACCTGCGTCCACTGATGCTGGTGAACATGGCCTGCACCATGTCGATGATGGCCTTCGTCGCCCTGATCGGCCCCATCGCCCGCCTGCTGGGCATGGCCACCTGGCAGGCCGGCGCGGCGGTGACCGTGGCCGGCGTGGTCTGGGTGCTGCTGGCGCGGCCCTGGGGGCGCCTGGCCGACCGCTATGGCCGGCGCCGCGTACTGTTGCTGGGCAGCGGCGGCTTCACCCTGGCCTACTGGGTGCTGTGCCTGTTCATCGACGGCGCATTGCGCTGGCTGCCGGGCGCGAGCGTGGCGTTCTTCGGGCTGATGCTGGCCCGCGGCCTGATCGGCGCCTTCTATGCCGCGCTGCCGGTGGGCGGCAATGCCCTGATTGCCGACCATGTCGAGCCCCAGCGCCGGGCGCGGGCCATGGCTTCGCTGGGCGCGGCCAATGCCGTCGGCCTGGTGGTCGGCCCGGCACTGGCCGCGCTGCTGTCGCGCTACAGCCTGAGCCTGCCGTTCTATGCCATGTCGCTGCTGCCGGCCACGGCGTTCGTGGTGCTGCTGTTCAAGCTCAAGCCGCAGCCACTGGCACACGTTCATGCGCCCAATCCGGTGCGCCTGTCCGATCCACGCCTGCGCCGCCCGTTGCTGGTGGCCTTCAGCGCCATGCTGAGCATCACCGTGTCGCAGATCGCCGTCGGTTTCTTCGCCCTCGATCGCCTGCACCTGGAGGCCGGCGACGCCGCCCAGGCCGCGGGCATCGCCCTGACCTGCGTGGGCGTGGCGCTGATGCTGGCGCAGGTGTTCCTGCGCAGGCTCGAGTGGCCGCCGGCGAAAATGATCCGTGTCGGCGCCAGCATCTCCGGCCTGGGCTTCGCTGCCGCAGCGCTGGCAACCCACGCACCCTGGCTGTGGAGCGCATTCTTCGTCGCTGCGTTTGGCATGGGCTTCGTCTTCCCGGCATTCTCCGCCCTGGCGGCCAACGCCATGCACGCCAGCGAACAGGGTGCCACGGCCGGCTCGATCGGCGCCGCCCAGGGCATGGGCGCGGTGATCGGGCCGCTGGCCGGCACTCTGGTCTATGCCCTCGACCCGCGCCTGCCGTTCCTTGCCGTGGGTGCCCTGCTGTTGCTGGTGGGGCTGTGGCCGGCAGCGAGCGACCAGCGTCACTGAGACGCACAGCGCGCAAGCCTGCAGAGTGTGTTTTAATGCCTCGCCCATTATTTTTGACACCTCTGCAAACAAGGCGGCTATGGACACGGGGACACGACTCAAACTGGTGCGTGAACGCAACAACCTCTCCCAACGGGAACTGGCCCGCCGCAGCGGGCTGACCAACTCGACGATTTCGCAGATCGAGCAGAACCGGGTCAGCCCTTCGGTCAGTTCCCTCAAGAAACTGCTCGAAGGGATCCCCATGTCCCTGGCGGAGTTCTTCAGTTTCGACGAGCCCGTGCGCGAGGAACGTTACGTTTTCCGTGGCGGCGAGCAGCCCGACCTGGGCCGTAACGGCCTGCGCATGCTGCTGGTCGGTGCCAGCGTCGAGGGCCGACAGATGCGCATGCTGCGCGAGCTGTATGCGCCGGGCGCCGATTCCGGCGAGCCGATCGTCCACGCCGAAGGCGAGGAATGCGGCCTGGTCACCCGAGGCACCATGGAGCTGTGGGTCGATGGCCAGGTCAGCGTGCTTAACGCCGGCGATGGTTACTACATCCCTACCACCCTGCCCCACACCTTCAAGAACATCGGCCCCGACGAGGCCGAGATCATCAGCGCCAATACCCCGGCGAACTTCTGACCCGCCCATGACCACCGTCGCCAGCCGCGAGGCGTACCAGTGCCTGCGTGACGCCGCCCTTGGCGTCCGATCGCTGGTAACGGTCGCCCGCCTGGCCGGCGGGCAGGTCGAGGTGCTAGTCGACGGCTGGCGCCTGAGCCTGGTGCTGGACAGCGAGGGACTGGCCCACTGCAGCCACTGCCAGAGCCCGGATGGGCGCCAGGGCACGCTGGACGACTGGCACCGCTATGGCACCAATCCGGTGGATCGCCTGAGCCTCTGGGAACGCGATCAAATAGAACGACTGTTGGTCTGATCCCCTGTAGGAGCGGCCTTGTGCCGCGAA